>DATGHU010000007.1 GCA_035307765.1 bacterium
GAGCCTCCACCTTGTGGGAAAGATCGGGTGTATGGTACCCTGGCATCGGCGTACTCCTTTCCCCTCCCCGGCCAGGGAGGTTCCGGTGTGTGATCCCTTGGAAAGGGTACGCCGCTTGAATTTACACACCTTTTGATCCTAGCTCCCTTCGATCTTGAGGCATCGGACTCGCGTCACTTTGAACGCGGAGCCTGTCCGCCGCCACGCCAGGCGCTCGGGATCCCAACCCCGAAAGATTCGCTACGTTATGGGGCGCTGAAAGGGTCTCAGGCCGGAGAAGAAGCCGGGGGTGATCCGGCGCCTTCCTCCCAGCGAACGCGGTCCTTTTTGATCCTTTTGTCGATCCCCGCGATTCGGTTTGCCACTTCACTCGTTTGTATCGCGGCGACTACCTTGGATGTGTCCGTCAGGCTTGCGTGAAACGGGCTCACAGACAATGGAAGCCGCGTTTCCGGCAAGGAATGCTGGGGAAGGAACACCCCCAGACCGGAAAATAGGGCGCGTAAGGAGGCTGCCACGGCTTCTCCGATCATGCCTCCGAGCCATCTAGCAAGCGCTCTCATCGTAAAGTCCAGCGTAGGCAGCAAGAGCGCGCTCCCAGCCACGATGATTCCTGCACCAATCATCCGGAATGTCAAAGGTCTCACATTGTCCCATCGCTTCTCCATTATGTGATCCCTCCCGGCCCGGATTTCCCCCTCCGGCAGGTGACTCCATGTTATTCCCTGCCAAGAGAGCACATAAACTTTTCGGTGGTCGAGTGCATACTTCGACTGAACTAATCCGAAAACTGCACTATATGAGCAGATAAACATAAGTGCCCAATGGTGAGTTGTGGGTAAGACTGAAGGTGAGAGGAGGTATACACATGCGAATAGCCATGGTCCTCGTCCTTGCCGTCATTCTGATCCCAGCCCTGGGGCTCGCCGGAGTCGGCCAAGCCCAGGCTCAACCCCTGCAAGTCTCGCCGGTCCCCATCTGGGGGATTGTTCTGGGGACGGTTATCGTCGCCGGGCTCCTCTATCTGATCGTGCACGGCCCGGACGGGGGCTACTACCGGTATCCCTATTACGGCGAATACTACCGCGTTTACTACCGGCCGCAATACCGGCCGTACACCGGCTACTATCTCGTGTCCGCACCGGTCATCATAGTCGCACCGACGATTGCCGGGGTCGTGCTCGGGGTCGTCGTTGTCAACAATCTTGAATACGTCATGACACGTGACGCCTACGGCCATCTTTATCGCTATCCCTACTACGGTCCGTACCGCCAATACTATTATCGCGCAACGTATCGGCCATACGTGGGACCCGATGTACGAGCCTATCAGAGTGCTCCAGTGCGCCAGGGCGATCGCCGCTGGGACACCGACACTAGAAATCTTGCACCGGCCTACCAGCGGCCCCAGCGCCAGCCGAGTCCGACCTATCAGCAGCCCCAGCGGCAACCGAATCCGGCGTACCAACAGCCGCAGCGGCGGCCGAGTCCGACCCATCAGCAACCCTATCCGCAGCCAAACCCGACCTATCAGCAGCCGCAGCGGCAACCCAATCCAAGCCAGCACGGTGGTCGAGGCAACCCTGGCGGGTCCCCCAAGTCGCAGCAGAGGTGCGGACACCCCCAGGAGCAGCCCTGTCCCAACAACACACAGCATCAGTAAGATTCAGCACTCTGGCAACCGGCCCCGTCTGGAGCCCACCGCTGGGCACAGCCGGGGCCGAGCCGTCTCTTCATAAAAGACGATCCGGCCGGAGGACGTCCAGAGGGAGGCCCGGAACGAACACTGAATTGGCTGAAGCGACCGCATCCGCCGGTAGCCGAACGCGAGTGCGCGCCTTCCCGGAGTGGAAGCCTAACAGCGCGCGCCCTCTTCGTACCATGTTTCCAAACCCTCCAAAATGGGAACAACGGAATTGCGGTTCCGCGCAACATCACTCTCTTGCGGCTGTGATTCCCTGAAGGAGGTGAAGCAAATGCCGTTTTGGCTGAGGTGGTTCTTCATCGGTGGAGTGGAGGCCGCTGCTAGATGACGCCAGTAAGCGTAGGATGGACCTGATACTTGTCTGGAGGCTGGACCGAGCCTTCAGAAGCGTCCTAGATGCTTCTACGACGCTGGAGCGGCTCCGTGGCTGGAACGTAGGCCTCGGCTCGTTTAGCGAGCCCTGGCTGCACAAAACGTCGCCGTTCGGGGAAACCCTCTACTACATCCCCGTCGCGTATGCCCAGTTGGAAGGAGGCATCCTGAAGGAGAGAGTTGGAGATCGCGCTCCAGGTCCCGCCTGTCGAGAACACGGTTGCCGTCCTCCCCTCTGTGGTGGAAATGTATCTGAACGACCTCATGGGAGCGCTTGGACGTGATACTGAACGTACCAGGAGCCTGCTGGCGAAAATGATAGGCCAATCACCCTAAGGTGAGACGGAGACCGCCTCGTCGCCGAACTTCAGGGGAATCTCCCTGCCTTGCTGGAGTTGGATGAGGAGTTGTATAACCGTGGTGCCGGGAGGAGGATTCTTTCCGAATCGCAAAGTTGGCCTGTGACGACGTGCCTAGCCTCCTGAGCTCACTGCCCGACGCCGTGGCCGACGCATAGTAGCGGGGGGATTCAGAACGAACTTTGCACTCCTCCTGTTCCGAAGGTCAAGCTCCGACTCACAGAGAAAAGAACCTTGCTGGGGAAAGTGCGGTAATTGAAAGACTTAAATGCGCTAACTAAACGGTTTTAGTAAAGCACAGTAGGCAATCGTGTGCGCTACAGGAGTGAAATCAGCCCAGTCGTCCCATGGATGTGCACGTGACGCGCGATTGGTGGCTGATGCCCGTGGCTGGATTCCAGAAGATAGCCGTAAGTCGCGTTACCACTAATGGCAGCGACTAGAATCACCACGATCACCGTGTTTGGCTCTGGCATTTTCATGAAGTTAGAGATTCACCACCTAGCAGAGGACCCCTTCCCGAGACGTGCGCCACAGCCGCGCCACCGTGCTTAGGATCCAGTGGGGGGACGGGGCATAAGATCGTTTGGCAGTGGCGAACTTTCCACTCGCTGGTTGTGCTGAGAACCAGGTCTATGTGATCCTCCGGACACTAAAACGCGCCCTCTCGCCACGCAACGTTTCATGGGCGTAGTGATGGGCGTGATCCCGCAACCCCCAGGAGAAGTGCGGACACCCTCAGGAACAGCCCTGTCCCAACAACAAACAGCATTAGCAAGATTCAGCATTCTGGCAACCGGCCCCGTCTGGCGCCTACGGTGCACAGCCCGGGCCGAGCCGTCTCTCATACAAGACGATCCGGCCGGAGGAGTTCTGGGGACATTTCTAATAGGAGTGCGTAAGTATAGTAACAGCGGCTTGGCAAGGGCGCGTGCCGGAGCTCTACCGCCACCCCTGGTACATCAGGTCGAGGTGCCAGACCTGATCCAGGGACTCCCGCGCCCGCGGCCGCGTCAGGCAGGGGGCACCTCGCCCCATAGATTTGACCGGGCCTCGTCGACTCCGGGTAGCATGGGACTTCTCACTCAATTTCCGGCCGTTTTATCCAAAGACGATCCGAGCAACACACTATTTCTCAACGATGACCTTCTTCATATGGTCCCAGGCGCCCACTTTCCGCCCTTGGAAGTCGCGCCCTGCCGTCGCGAGTGTCAACAACGTCTAGGGGAAACCACACCTAGCCCATCGCCTCCCACCCCCACACAGGCTGGGATCCCGCCAGGATGCGCTCTTTGAGTCAGATTTCATTATCCAGCGGGGACCAAGGAGCCGGACCGCATCCGATGCCTCTACATCCCCGGAGCCCGTCGACTTCCCTCACAAATCCGATAGTTCCCCAAACCTCAACCCTCCAGTACTCCAACGTCCCGCGTGCGCGCCCCGGGGGGAGGATCGGCTCCCCGCATGTGAACCCGCTACGCTGCGACGCATGGCTCTGGTGTAGGCCGGGGGGCCGGAAACATACGCCAGAGACGGTAAGGCCCAAGGTCTGGGCCGATCAGGCCCCATGCTGGCTTCGCTTCTCCGGTTGAATAAGCGTAGAATGAACTTGTTTCCCCCTTACTCGACGATAATTTCCTCGGCAATCAGTCAGCCGCCCTGAATCTTCACTACTCCGTCGATTATGGTCTGGCGAAGCGGCGGCGGGTTTGGACCCAATTGGGGCAAGCGGTAATCACGGATCGCGGGCGCGACTACTTGGTGCGACGGGATCTGGGGCATCATCCGTACTATATCATCGCGCTAGGAAATCGGCACCAGCAGACAGACATAGGGAGACGGAGGTAGGAACCATATGCATCTGAGTGCACGGCGGTATGAGAATGTGACCAATCCTCGCGAACTGGGGCGGCACGTCAACGAGACCTTTATCCCGTTGATCAGCGCGGTCCCCGGGTTCATCGCGTATTATTTCACCGATGCTGGGAACGGTACGATGCTCTCCACCAGCATCTTTACGGACAAAACAGGCGCTGAGGAATCCAATAGGGTAGCAGCGGAATGGGTCAAGAAGAATCCGAATGTGCTTCCGACTGCCACGCGAGTGACGACCGGGGCAGTGCTCGGACACAAGGGGGCGGGGGAACTGCTCGGGCAAAAGGTCAAGTAGGCCAGGAAGTCGGTTGCGAGAGGGCGAGGGCCGGGAAACACTCCGGCCCTTCTCTCTTAGCCAACTTGAAGCAAGCCTTGTGGTGGTTCAAGGCCCAGTACCAGAAACATGCTGAGGAAGCCGCTTCCGGGAAAGACCGCGTGATTGAGTGTGTCCGGAAAAATCTAAATCCGAGAAGCCAAAGAAGCAATGAGTGGGGGACCTTCCGCACCGGCACGTCGAATAGGTCGTCGGACCCTCCAGGCGGACAGGCGGTTGAGGATCGTTGAGGATTATCGCTAGGAAGACCCCAAGGTCAGACCCCCCTACTGCCGAGTGCTGCCGAGATGTGCCTGCGGGACCTTCGGGGGACGCTTGGAACCGATCCGGACTACGCGCGGGGCCTCCTTGCTAAACTCATCGACTCGATTACCCTGCGGAAAAAGGGCGGCCTTGGCTCCGAGTACGATAACCATGCGTGCCGGGAGCCCGTCTCCCGCATTATACAGATGGCCTTTGGCGACCGGAGCGGTGGCCTGACCACGTCTTTCCCCATCTTCAGGTGGTCTTTTTGACTGGATAAGAGACTGCCGCAGACCTGGGTCATTGACCTGTTCGTACAGGAGGCCGCTCAGACAGTGGAGGAGGACGAAGAGCGCGAATCCTTAGACGTAGGTTGCATCGATACCTTGCCTGGATGCGCGGGTCGTGACATCCGCCTTCACTGCCACCAACCATTGGCAAGCCCAAAAGCCCACAAGCCGGGGCGTAAACAGCTCAAACGACTTCCGCTACGGCAATGACTTGAGCGGTTCGAACCTATCATGCATTATCTGGTCTCCGCGTTCACGCATAGCGCCATTGCGGACGGCAGGTGAGAGAATCCACGCTTGCGCCGCGGCACGACTCTGCTGCTGGACCCAGTCCGTCCGAGGTCTGCGCCTAGCCACATACGCGTCCAGGGCCTCCTCAATGCTCTGTTCCGACCGGAGGGCCTCTGCCAGCACGAATGCATCCTCGATGGCCATACACCCCCCCTCGCCCATGTGCGGCGGGCCGGCGTGGGCGGCGTCACCGATCAACACCACCCGCCCGTTGTGCCAAGAGAGGCGGTCTACCCATTCGATGGCACCGAAGTGAAGCTGCTCGTCGCATTCCATGGAGGCAAGATACTCAGGCACCGGCCCCCCAAACTCCTCGAAGCGGCGCCGAAAGCGTTCCAGCCGGCCCGGAAGCGGATCGTCGATGCGCGGCCCGCCGACGGCGCCAAACCCGTACGTGCGGCCGTCCCCCATTGGAACGACTCCAAAATAGCGGTCATCGCCCATGAGGACCTTCATGTTGGTGACCCCTTGCGGGCGGGTCGGCGAAATACTCCGCCATACCATGTGTCCTGCATATACTGGCGAGCCCTCTCTCATCGTGACAGCGCTCACGGTTGAGTGAATTCCGTCGGCGCCGACAACCAGGTCGTAATCTCCTGAGGAACCGTCACTGAATCCCACCAAGACCTTCCCATCGGCTTGTGCTACGGACACGACGGCGACACCCAGTCGGAAAGGCACTTCGGCGGCTCCGGCGAGAAGCGCTTGATGCAGCTTGACGCGCTCGATGCCAATGCATGGACCCACCTCACCCCACAGTTCTTCCAGGTCGGTGTCGCACAGCATCTCCCCCTGCTGGTCAAAGAATCCCCACCGCCGGATGACCGCGCCGGCCTGCTCCACGGCCTCGCCCACGCCGAGAGCCCGAAGCGCTCGGACCCCATTGGCAGCAAGATTGATGCCTGCTCCAATCGCGGGCCACCCCTTGCTGCGTTCAACCAGCTCTGCGGCGAAGCCTTGACGGTGGAGGGCTGTCGCCAGCGAAAGCCCGGCAATTCCTCCGCCGGTGATCAGAATCCGTTTGATGTCCGCCACATAAGACCCCCATTGTGGTACGCTTAGACGGCATGCTTGAATTGGGCACGCCAATTCAAGCGGACGACGAAACGAGAATCAGGGGGGGCACGGTTCTCGAGTCTGAATCGGCGAGAAGCAGAAGACAGAAGATATTGTCGATCCCTGAAGCCATACTGATTGCCATCTCGATACCCCCCCTTCGCTAGCCCTCGCCAGGGCTCACACTAGAGGAAATTCGGGATGGCGTCATCGGGGAAAAGCCCTACTCGGGTACCTATTTGGCGGTTTGAGGGTACCTACTTCGTGCCAAACAATGTTGAGAGACAGCTGTCTTGGATCATTACGTGCCAGACACTCCTACGCAACGTGTTCCGTTTGACAAAAGGGCATGATGAAGGTGACGATATGTTGATCAGTCTGGAGAGGCCCTCGCCAGTCCACGCTCGACTGCCCAAGCGGCAATCTGCGCTCGCGAGTGGAATGCCAGTTTATTGAGGATGTGCTGGACGTGAGCATCCGCTGTTTTCTCTGCGATCACCAGTGCGGCGCCGATCTCGCGGTTCGTGAGCCCCTGTGCTATCAGCACCGCCACTTCTCGCTCGCGGGGGGTGAGGCCGCTCAATTGTTCCGAAGACGTCTGTTTTGGTGTTCCCACAGGATGGAATGCGGCACTCAACATTGGAGTCAGCGCATATTCGAAGGCCTGCTCCAACGTCATGCCACGGCCCTCCGCGCACGCTCTTGCAAAGACCCTCTCACCGAGGCGATCGCGCGTGGTGACAAGGCGTTGGCCGTAGTCGGCTTGGTCGGGAGTAAGGCGACGGAAGCCAAGGGTTTCCTGTAGCGCTTCTGCTGCTCCGATGAACCGGGCCGCCCGTTCGTACTGTCCCTGTGCGCAGGCCAGCCCCGCGAAGCCTTCTAGACACTCTTCGGTGCCCCACGTGTTCCCCAATTCTCGGCTGAGGGCAAGGCTCTCTGCGAAAAATGCTGCTGCCCGCCCATGATCGCTCAGATGTAGGGCCACGGTGCCCAAGCCGCGAAGCACAAGGGCGATGAGCCATTTGTCACCTACTTCTCGGGACAGAGCATGGCTTTTTTCATAGTACGCAGCAGCCTGCTCATAGTCCCGATGATAGCGGGCCACAACCCCCAGGTATGCAAGGGCCACGCTGATGCGCCAGCTATCCCCCAATTCTCCGGAAAAAACCAAGCTATTCTCCAACGACGCCTTCGCTCGAGTGGCATCGCTTTGAAGCAACGTTGTGCCCAAAGCGAGGTGGTGCCATGCAATTTCGTCTCGGTCGCCCAGTTCGCAGGACACAGCCAGGCCCTTCTCTGCCAACGCAGTCGCCCGGGCGTCGTCTCCTTGACGCCACGCTAGCTGTGCTGCTCCCCTAAGGGCTTTCGGCAGAGCCGGGATCGATGTATCGTCGATCGCAGACAATGCTCCTTCCAGCCACCCGCGGCCCTCGCTCCAATGTCCATGCAAGAGCCAAAATCGATACAGAGCCCCCGCTAATCGCAACCCCGCCTCGACGCTGCCTGTCTCCCTTTTGGCCCACTCCAGCGAGGCGCGCAGGTTGTCGTGTTCTGCCTCCAGCCGCTTGAGCCAGTTTCCCTGTGCAGGACCTCGCAGCCCCGGCTCAGCCTGCTCCGCCAGTCCTAGGTACCACTCAAAATGCCGCCTCCGGACATCCGCTGCTTCTTCCGTCTCTTCCAGCCGGTCTCGGCCATATTGGCGCACCGTCTCCAGCAGCCGGTACCGGGCCTCCCCACCCTGGGTATCCGCCACCACCAGTGACTTATCCGTTAGCTGCGTAAGGAGGTCGAGGACCTCATGGCGCAGGATGCGCTCTCCGGAGCAGACGGCTTCGGCCGCCTCCAAGGAGCACCCACCGGCAAAGACCGACAGCCGGTGTAACACGGTGCGTTCCTTCTCTGATAGCAAATCGTAACTCCAGTCCATTGCGGCGCGCAGTGTCCGATGTCGAGGCACGGCCGTACGACTTCCGCCGGTCAGCAGTCGAAACCGGTCGTCTAGCCGTTGCGCAATTTGCTCCACCGCCAGCACCTTCACACGCGCCGCCGCCAACTCAATGGCGAGAGGGATGCCGTCTAACCGATGGCACACTTGGGCGACCGCCGGCGCGTTCCTCTGGGTGAGCGTAAACTCGGGTTGGTTGAACGTTGCCCGCTCCACAAAAAGACGTGTCGCCTCGTACTGCATGAGGTCCTCAGGTGCCCCAATGTGCCTGGGGTGGGGCAGCGAGAGGGAGGGGACGCGATAGATCAGCTCACCGGCGATGCCTAAGCTTTCCCTGCTCGTTGCCAGGATGCGGATATGGGGACAAACCTGCAGCAGCCTTTCGGCCAGTTGCGCACAGGACTCCAGCAAATGCTCACAATTGTCCAAGAGGAGCAGCAGCGCCTTGGGACGCATGTGGTTCGTCAGTGTCTCGATCAACTCGCGGCCCGGTTGCTCGAGCACGCCGAGTGCAGCGGCGACGGCCTGAGGGATAAGAGCGGATTTTGAGAGCGCGGCCAATTCTACCCACCAGACCCCGTCTTTGGCCTCTTCCTCCGGGTGGGCCACCACCTCGAGTGCGAGCCGCGTCTTACCACAGCCCCCTGCGCCTGTGAGCGTGAGCAGACGAGTATCGGGGAGCAGATGATTGATCTCAGCGATCTCCCGCCCCCGCCCAATGAAACTGGTTAGCCGATGGGGAAGGTTACTAAGCATGACATGTCCTTAGTGCAAGCTAACGATACCACCTTCCTTCCACCAAATGTATCACTCTGATTGGTGATGTTTCGGAAGCAAGGGACTATTGAGCAGTGGGAACAGGGTCGGGCAATCCAAGAACGTCCAACTCGGATCCCGCTTGCAATGATCGACGGTGAACCTCGTGGAGTCAAGCAAGTAGTAGGCTAGAGCCAGAGAGCATGGTGCCGGGAGCCCGTCTGATACGCTACCGAACATGCTCCGGGACCGTATTATCCTTGTAGCGTAGACACGACCCCCTGAGTGCGATTTCGACTTCCGCGAATTCGCCTTCTATGGCTGAGTATGACTCCGAGAACGGGGCGCCGGCGCGCTTCGAACCGATGGGGCGACATCAGGTACGGCATTAAGGCCATGCTGGCGCCGAGCGGGGGCTTCGAACCCCCGACGGCACCAGGATCGCCGGATCCGGATGACGAGGTCGAACACCTCGGCCACGCGTGATGACAAGGCCTGGCGCGCGATCGGCCTCCCCAGACGGCCATACCGACCGGCACGTGCCTTTGGCAGCTGCACTCATTCTGCACTTGTAGAAGACATGGGCCGACACACACGAGCGGCTAGCCCGCAACCTTATCGTAACAGGTCATCTGCACCGATAGACCATCTCCTCCGATAGTGAGTCTTGTGGGCCGCGACGCTCAGTCGACACTCGAGCACACATCACGGCTAGGCTCCTTGTCGGCTAGTCTCGAATCTGGTTCTAACTCCATCACACGATACCTCTCGATCCCGCGACGAACGATTGGTGCATCACTGGTACGGATTAGAAGAAGAGTGAGGCGTCGGTAGACCGGTCCTTCAAGGAACTGTCTACACGGCCGGCGGGATGGGTATGCCGTAGGTGCGTAATTCTTGAGGAGGACGTAAAATGGAGAGCCCATGGCTTGTCTTTGCGACGATCGCTGGGCCGATCGCCGCCGTCATACTCAGCGCCATAATCGTCAACCTACTCGAACTGCGCCCACGGCTGTTTACCTGGTACGAACAAATCACCTCGGTCACGCTACGTCCCCCGGACAAATCTGTCATCCCAGTCAATACACATGCGTTTACGGTCCGAAACGTCGGTCGACGTCCTGCGCATAACGTAAGTGTTTCCCACTTCTCACTACCCGATTACAATGTCGTCCCGCCCGTCCCGCACGAACGCAAGGACTTACCGCAAGGTGGTGTGTCGCTTATCTTCCCGACCCTCGCTCCCAAAGAACAGGTTACTATCACTTATATCTACTTCCCGCCAGTAACCTGGAGTCTAATCAATGCTGGGGTGCGTTCTGACGAAGCCGTCGCGCAACCAATCACCGTGCTTCCCACGCGCCAGTTCGCGCCATGGGTATATCGCACGTTTGCAGCACTCTTCTACATGGGCGTGTTCCTAGCTGCGTATCTGCTCGTTCGCTTCGGGATTTGGGTTTCCACAATCAAGCATGCCTGACCACGACGAGCGACGCCTGTTGCCCTGCATCCCGCTCGGGCTTAGCGATCCCCTCGTTGCCATGCGCTCGCGCGACTCGAACGACCGCCTTGCTCTCCCTCGCCTCGCTGCGCGGTGAATTTCAAGGGTCCGCGGAGGGGGGTGAGCATGGGGCTTTCTGGTTGCGTGATCTTCACTGTTACCTCCTCTGATGGATACATCTAAAAATCTATTGCGCCCTAAGCACCCGAGGAGCCGGACAACCAAGGTTGCTTGCCTCTAGGTGGCCGGACATAAGAGTCGATTATACAGCGTTACAGTACATGCGGCGGCCCTGGGTAGTATCCAATTTGCGTCCTGTCCATAATGATGCAATTGATTGGTGTACCTACGACACCGCCAGGATGATTTTGGGCCACAGCGTCGACCACTCCAAACATTCGAAGAGCGATCTCCTCAGGTGAACCAGGGACTTTACCCGGATTGTCCCTATCAGCCTGTTCGGCCGACGATCGGTATTCCTCGCACAACTTCTGGGATCCAATGACGGCGGTGAGATCTGTGACCATCCGGACAGGAGGATCCGCCATAAGGTCAATCACAAAAGCTGCTAGCGTGTGATCTTTTGGATGGCGGGCGGCGAGCAATAGTTGACACTCCCTCAGTTCTAGCTCCGCCGACGCTTCCTGAGCGATTTCATAGATTCTCGTTGCGAGGGGAAATGGTTCGAACGGAAGTCCTCCTTCAAGGATTGCAGCCGTACGTTTAAGAACTTTCTCGAGGATTGCCACGTTGCCCGCGACCGCGACAGCCACGTCTTCGTTCAGGACAAAAAGCTTTACTGCACCGTCTGCGAAATCTCCGGTGTTTTTGTCCGAAACCCGGCTGTCTCCGACCATAATAAGCGCTTCCTGCGGCTCGACATGTGCGACTTGCTCAAGAAAGCTTCGAATGGCCCCTGTTGGGAAATGCTGGATCGCGCAGAGGGTCATTATGATCCTCTTACACCTCTTGCCTTTAACGTAGAATACCCTGCCCCATTACATTGACAAAATCATCTTCTGTCAGGTGCGGCCATGACGATTCTTCCGATCGACCGGGCGCGGCCCCGACAGAGCACTCAGGACATCACACTGGCCTCGGGGAGGAGCCTCCTCTCTCGCCGACGTCCCAGGGGGACGTCACGTTATCTGGGTAGGCAAATCGTTGCGGACATCATGCGCTGGCTACACTTCTACCCCCCGCAAGGGAAGATCTAGATCGAAATATACTTCGCTTCAACACGCGGAAAGCATGAGCCTGCCTAGAACACGCCCAAACTGGCCTGCTGACAGGTTCGACCACATGGCCATAGAATCATTATTCCAATGGCCCGTGGGAGACTCAAGCAGTGGCTCGGTTGCGACGTGCCCAACTCGAGTAAGACAATTTGACATTTACCTTCAAGCAGGCAGGTCTCCAAGCGCTAATATTCATCTTAGTTCCGCGCCGTATGCCTCATCACCGGTACTTGTATCGACAATTCGATATACGCTTGGCGAACTTGTCGCACAAATTACCACATCATCTTGTTCATCACCACTGAACGCAGAGCTGTCATCTACTCGGTAAACGTGGCCTGACGCCATAATCAGAACGTCGCCATTCGTTGAAATCTGATTGATAGTATCCGTGTCACAAGCATCAGCGTGTGCAATCGACAACCCACTGAACAGAGCGAATATCAGCAGGGCGATAACTCGCTTCATGTACGCTATCACTCCCTTTTCGGAAAGATGTAATGACCCCTCTACTCATTTGATGACTTGAATACCCTAAATTTGCGCAGGATAGCTCGGCCCTGTGCCGCACGGGGTGAATACCCTATCCCGGAACTTCTTGAATGGTCCGAGAGGGTCAGACGACAGGTCCCCTCCCAGGCCGCAGGCCGATAGCAGCTCCCGGCCTGACCCCGGCAGTGGGGACCCCGCAGGAGCCCGGAGGGTGCATAGAAACCATATTCTCATATCCCCGTCGCAGGAAACCGACCTAGCCACTACAGGCATATAGAATCACTACTCTATTATGCCTGTGGGTAACCCGTCGGGCCGCCGCATTCCATGTATGCTCATGATGTTCCTTACAATCTCAGAATAAGGCTCTCCCGATGATGGGACAACAGAAATTCCTAGGCCTCTAACCCCTTCCCGACTTCTGAATCTCCCTCACCAATGAAAAGGGTTTGAAGTGAAGTTGCAAGAGGGGGTCGTTGCACTAGGACTCTCCTAGCCGCTCATTGTCACAAAACACAGAGTGCTTTATCGAGTGATTAGGCGTCCATTGCGCCAACGAGCATGCACATCATCCGGAAACGCAACAAAGTCAACGGTGAGGTGTTGATCCCTCTGGAATCGGGCATCCCTTCGCTCCAATTTTTCGGCCACCCGGTCAACGATTCGCTCCAGCTCCTCTACGGCTGGGATAGTGTCTGCCGCGATGTAACGGAACTCCACAACAACATAATGACCTCCCGGGGATTTTAAAACTGGGAAGGGTTTACTGAAACCGCCACCGAGCTCCTTAGATATTTCCTGACTAATCACTTGAAGCTCGGGAGCGGCTTGAAGCTCATTGCGCTTGCCCGCCAAAACCGTTGCTAGGGCCAGGACCGCAATGATTCCATCCCTTGTATCTTTGTCCTTTAGGTGCGGAGGAAGATGACCAGTCTGATGCACGACCACATTCCTCCAATTGATCGCACCAATTACTTTTTGAAGGTCAATTTTGCGCAAAGCCTCATGCCCCACCGTTAACTCCAACATGATGGTAACCCGATCACGTAGACCCAGCTTGGGCCCAAGGAATTCCTTGATACGGTCATTGGGGACGCCTCTGAGTTGAAAGAATAGACTCAAGTATCGAGCTAGTACAATTTCAAGACAAATCACCGCCTCCAATAAAGCGTAACGGAGATTATCCAGACGCATGTGCTCAATTGCGTTCACGAAAAATTCCTGCTCGGGCGCGGGCGGTTGATTCTCTGCAATAGCCTCTGTGATATCAAGCCAAGTGCCTACCCGGAGTTCTCCCGACGGTGTCGCCGTTCCGCCACGCACTGAGGCAATGAAGCCCGCGAAAGGATCATCTTGCATTCTTACTAGGGTGCGTGGGGCGCCAGCTGCATCATCTACTGTTACTAGCCATCGCTCGATATATTTCTCCGCCTCGGAGAGGTTAATCTTCAACTCTGACACATGAGCTACTCTTCCAGTATTTCTGATGCCCCGCAAGATGCGGTTTGCTATTGTCACAAGGATAGGAATAAGGGCAGACCAATTTTGACCTTCCACCAGCACATCAATCTGACTTCCCTGATCATTCAGCTCGATTTCTAAGCCGCTGCAATGCTTAACATAGTGCTCTGGAGGGGGCAAATCAGGTACTTCAAACGGGTCCAAGTGCCCGACTGGACGGTACTTGACGCGAATCTGACCGTCCTCAAAGGCGCCACCCAATGCTAACGCGTCCGGCCATGGGCCAAGAGCGTAAATATCAATGGGAATAGTGTATCGAAGCATCATCATTTTCGCTGCCCAAGAGAGTATGCCTTTGGCAACATCCTGCGTGCGGCGTCTCGTTTCATGATTGTCATCCTACGGCCCCCCTCCCGCCGTCGTGCTGTCGCACCCTGATCTGCGTATCTCATGACTCCGCAAAAACGGGCGTGGGCCACTCACCACGCTTATGCCCATATCGTTCTCCAGATGGCCCAAGCGGCTCAGGGATGGCCAGGAAGGACCCGGCAGGCTTCATCTAGCCTGGGCCGCCGTTTGAAGCGCCCAGAGGCCAAATCTCCATAAACCAAAGAGACCTTCTAGCGGAGGTTTCGCGGGAGCCAAACTGTGGCCGAAAGGAACTCCTTTGGGCCAGGGCCGGCGGGCATCTGCGAGTGCTTGATTTACACGGCTCAGCGGGGCAATCAGGAGACCTCCCTTTCGACAACTTGGGATCACGAAGCGCGCTTCGGACGATCTAGAACTACCGGGTTCTTAGTTGACTCGACAGCCCACCCGGCAGGCCGCGCGCTCGGCAGGCTGCCCAAGGCTGGTGTTTTGCCATCTCTCAGTCCAACAGGTTCGCGAAGGGCCGTTTCCCGTACGCGGCGCGAAACTCGCCAATCAGACGGCGTTCCGCTTCGCGCGGGTGGTCGTCGATCTGCCATGCGATCATAAACCCGTCAGCTCCCTTGACTTGCCACAAGAACCTCCCCCCATGATGCCCCACCGCTTTGCCCGCTCCGAAGTCGATAAGCTGCCGCACGCGCTGCCTTAGATCCCGCGCTTCGCCAACGTATAGAATCTGTGCGCCTTTGACCCAATTCTCTTCGAGGACCTTGATAGCGACCGTCGGATCCTTGCCGCGAAAGCGGCCCGCCTTGCTACGGTCGAGGAACTGAGGAGGATCGTCCGAGTCTCGCAACATCACATACACGCCGGACGCGTGTGGGATGCGTTTTGCGCGGTCGCCCAGAAGGTCACGGACTGTCACGAATTCTTCGAACCCTCGTCGTTGCAGTTCGGTTCGCCTGAATGTCATCTTGTCCCGATAGCGCTGCTGCTGGCCGGCTTTTTGATGCGCACGGCAAGCGAATCGACGATGGGGACCCGCGAAAATCCAATGGGTCCCCTTTCTGCACCACAGGAGCCGCCAGCCCGCCCACTCAAACAGCGCGCACTCAAGCACGATTTCCCATCCGAGGTCACCGCGCCAACACACATCCGGTAGGTCGTCGAGGTTCACGCGGACCTGCCATTTTTCCCGTAGACGCCTGACCGACGCCCGATTCACCCTCAGCGACCCGATCGACACGGACGAATGCTGGCCGAACAGCTTAATCAGGTCACCGGCCAACCCATACGGTTCCAGCCTGCGCTGATATCGTTGTGGGGCAGACGTCATCGCCTCTACGACAAGACGCCTCAACTCATCCTTGACCTCGTTAAAGCCACGCGCCTCAGCCGGCACGGGCGTGCTGTCGTCACCCTGGAAGAACCGCTGCGCTTCGTCTTCCGAAGCCGCATCCTCAAAGAAGACCTTACTCATGGGCGGGAGCTCTCGGGCGAGGATCGCTTGCGCCTCTTTGCGGCCTGCCTCGCCTCGGGCGAACAGGTCGAGCAGCTGGCCGGCGGCCTCGTAGTCCTGAAGAACCACTTCCACATCGGAGCGGGCGGGTGCTCCGTCTGGAGAGATGAACGTCCCTACCGTGTAGTACTTTCGCCGCGAACTGCCCTCCCGCTCGGGCCCCCGTGGCTGGCCCGTTTGCGCACGTGTAGACTTCTGCCTCCCGGCGCCACCTTTTTTTCGCATCGCGGAGCCGTATCTCCCAGGGCTTTCCTCGCAGTAGACGTGTGAGATTTCCCGCAGAGTGCGCTACACTCCTGGCACCACGACATACGAGGTGACGCGGATGCAGCGATGGCTGACGGTTTCCGAGGTAGCGAGGCGGCTGGGCCTGAGCCCTGATGGCGTTCGCCATCTGGAACGAAGGGGCCGCCTCCGGGCAATTCGCACTGAGGGGAAAGCACGCGTGCGCTTGTTCCGAGAAGCCGAGGTCGAGCGGCTTGTGAAGCGTCGCCGGGCGTCGCAGTCTGGGCCGGCGGAGAGGGCTCCTCAAGCTGAGCTCCCGGCGGCCGTGGGGGCGGCGGGGTGACAACCGCCAAAGGAAAACCGGGCCGTTGCAGGCGGCCCGGCAAGCGAGAGACTCCGATGCGTTCTGAGCTTATCAGAATCTCGGCCGTCTTGGAAGCGCTTCTGCCCGAGCTATATGCGCGCATCCCTGTCTATTGCCTCCGTCAGCTCGCCGAAGACCCGGACATCCCTGCCTGGATGGTACAGTGCGTGCACGCCGCCCTCGACTACAGTGTCGACTGGCCTGTGACGACTAAGCGCACCGCCCCTGGCCGCGGGAAGGACCGTGGATGAGGAGCTTCTCTGTCTCCGAGGAGGGACGCGAGACCGTCATCACCTGGACGGGCACGGATGGCGGCCGGGCGATCATTTACACGGGAGGCGGCCCGCCGTGAGCGGGATCTACCCTTCTTCTCCTCCGCACAATCTGGAAGCTGAGCAGGCGGTCCTCGGCTGCATGCTGCTCGACCACGACGCAATCGCCCGGGCGGCCGAAGCCCTGCGGCCCAAGGACTTTTACCGCGGCGACCACCGCATTATCTTCTCCACGATGCTGGACCTGTCAAAGCGCGATGAGCCGGTGGAACTGATCACGGTCTGCAACCGCCTCGCCAATATGGGCAAGCTGGAAGACGTTGGGGACCGGACCTACATCGCCTCGCTGCCCAACGTCGTCGCCACTGCCGCGAACGTGGAGTACTACATCCGCATCGTGCGGGAGGGTGCCGAGCAGCGCGAGTATCTCGCGCTCGGCATGAAACTCCAGACAGAGGCCAACACAGGAGCGTCGGTTGAGACGCTGGAGGGCATCCGTACCGCCTGGATTCCCCGGGACCGGGCGGAGACCAGGACCGGACTCGTGCCGGCCGCGGATCTCAAGGCTGAGCCCGTAAGCTGGCTCATCACCGAGCTACTGCCGCGCGGCATGCTGGCGCTCCTCAGTGGCCGCGACAAGCGGGGCAAGACGCTCCTTGGCATGGAGATGGTTCGCGCCGTCCTCCGGGGTGAGGCTCTGTTCGACCATTTCCCCTCGGTGTCTGGGCCCGTCGCCGCGTTCCTGCTTGACGATCCCGAGAGCCTCACGCGAGGGCGGCTCGAACAGCTCGGTTTGCTACAAGATTCGCGCCTGCATGTCTCCACCGCCAGACGGGCGGATCTGAGTGACCCCCTCGCATTGCTTCGGGATGTTGAACGGGACATTGTCCGCGTCGGGGCAATCTTTGCTCTCCTGGATGCCCTCTATCTCTTCGTGCCAGCGAGCCATGAGGCGGCGAACGATCAGGCCCGCATGGGGCCTGTGATGGCGGCGCTCGACGGCATCCCGGACCGCACCGGGGCGACGGTCCTAGTCATCGCGCATGACAACAAATCGGGCCAGGACGTGGCCGGCTCGCACGTTATCCGCGCCCGTGCGAAGGTCATCATGCGCCTCGTGCTTCCCCGCGATGCCGAGGAAGATCCGGACGAGGGTCCGATAACACCGCACCGCTTGCTCCGCGTGGAGTCCAAGCTAGTCCCGGCGACCTCGTGGGGTTTGGAGCTCCAGGGCGTCGGTAAATGGTCTTTCCACGGCACCGCGCGGGACTCCCGAACTGCCACGATCCGGCGTGAGGTTGTGGATTTCCTCGCCAAGGGCGGTCGGGGGTCGGTCAAACAGATCGCGACCGCGCTTGGCCGGCGGCACGCGGAGGTCGAGGAGGCTCTGAAGCAGCTTTTGGGTGAAGGCGCTGTCGCCTGCACCCCCGAGAGGAGCGGTGGTCGGGGGAGACCGCTCCTCGTTTACACCTGGAATTTCCTTCCCGGGCTGAAAATTCAGGATGGCATGCCGGAACGAAATTCCGAGCCCGAAACGCTTGCGGCGCAAGGGTTTGCGACGAGCGGGCAATTTCGTTCCCAAGACTTCTCCCCTAGAGAAAATCCACCGGAAGGAAATTCTCGGACACCGGATGACGGCCAGCGTACCTGGGTAGAGGCCATAGGCCGGGATCGGGGATGGCCCAGGGTGGAGATCGACCCGGGGGAGGTCATCGCCCCGGGGGAAGCTGCCTGGCGAGCGTTCTCCCGGACCTGTGATGATGGCCAGCTTGCCCGTGCGATCACGGTCCTGCGATCTTTAACGGGGGAACCCGGCGCCTGATGCCACGGGTGGTGGTCCACGTGGGCCATGTGCTCGACATCCTGGGCCGGCTGCCGGCGGCTTCGGTGCACAGCGTCGTCACCTCGCCCCCCTACTACGGGCTGCGCGACTACGGCCTGCCGCCCCAGGACCCTACCCGCTGCCGTATCGGCACCGCCAGGCCCGGCCCGGTGACGTGACCGTGCCCAGGACCGCCGCAGGACATCGCCAGACCGGGCGTCGAACCTCTCCGCCGCCGGAACCGCCCATGAGCGACCTGGAGCGCGCTATGCTCGACCACCTGGCTGAGATCATCGCCCGGGATATCCTGCGCCGGCGGAAGCACGACCAGGAGGCAGCCTCGTGAGCGGTAGCAGCAGAGCCGCGATCTATGCCAGGTATAGTTCCGACCTTCAACGCGCCACGTCACTCCCGGATCAGATCCGCTTGGACCGCGAGTTCGCTACGAGGGCGGGCTACAGCGTTGCGGATGCGCACGTCTGCACCGACGCAGAGATCTCCGGCACAACCGCGGAGCGGCCCGGCTACCGGCGCCTCCTGGGTCTCGCCAAGGACCACGAGATCGACGCGATCATCTGTGAGGCTCCCGATCGGCTGTGGAGAGACGCCGGGGAGATGCACCAGGCGTTGAAGCGGCTCAAGTACTGGGGCGTGCGCGTCCTCTCAGTTGCGACCTCGCCGGGCATCGATCTCACCGATCGGGTGGGAAAGATTCTCTCCTCGATCATTGGGCTCAAAGACGAGTTGTTCGTGGAGGACCTCAAAGACAGAGTGCGGCGCGGAATGATAGGTCAAGTCCACCGCAGGTTCAGCGTAGGGGGCCGCGCGTTTGGCTACCGCTCCGAACCTGTGCAGGAAGAGACCGGGAAGGTCATCGGCCACCGTCGCGTCATTGACCCCGGTGAGGCTGAGACCGTTCGCTACATTTTCCGTTTGTACTGCGACGGCCTCACGCCCCGCGCTATCTGCCACCGTCTGAATGCGGAGCGCGTCCAACCGCCGCGGGGTCTCCGAGGCCGGAAGACTGGATCGTGGGCGCCCGCCACCATCGCCGGCTCGACGGCGCGTGCATTGGGCATTCTGAACAACCCACTGTACACGGGCAAGATTGCGTGGAACCGTTCATACAAAGTCCGCGACCCCGAGACCGGCAAGCGCCACATGCGCCCCCGTCCTCGGGCTGAATGGGTCTGGGCCGACGAGCCATCGTTGCGGATCGTTTCTGACGACCTGTGGGAGCGCGTGCAGGCGCGTCGCCAGCAGCGCGCGTGGGTGCCCGGGGCGCGCGAGGGAGCCCGCCCGAAGTACCTGCTCAGCGGTCTGCTCGTGTGTGGCGAGTGCGGGGCGCGGTATGTGATCCAGACCCACCGCGCCGGCAGTGACGGACACTACGGCTGCGCCGCGCATGCCGACCGCGGCCCAACGGTCTGCGCGAATGGGCGACTGGTCCGCCGCGAGGTGGCCGAGCAGAAGATCGTGGACTACGTATTCTCCGACCTGTTCACGCCTGCCAGGCTCGACTACCTCACGCGTGCCGTGAACTCGGCCTTGGAGCGAACGCTTCGACAGGCTCCGGACACGGCCGCTCAGCGGCTGGACGCGCTCCGGACCGCCCGCCGGGAGCTGGAGAACATTGCGAACGCCATCCGGGCCGGGATCATCACGCCGACGACCAAGACGATGATCGAGGATGCCGAGCGGCGTGTGGCCGCACTGGAGCAGGCCGCTCGCGACGTCCGGCGGCATTCCGCGCCCGTAGTCTCGGTGAAGTCTGTGGTTACGGGCTATCTCACAAACCTGCGAGAGATGTTGGGGACGAACGTGGACGAGGCCCGCCGACTGTTGGCGCGCGCCCTCGACAAGATCGTTCTGCAACGCGACGGACACCGCTTGGTGGCTGAGATCACCGGCAATTTTGCGGGCATCCTGCCTATGGGAGAGGCCGTGTTCGGTAGCGATGGTGCCGGGAGGGGGATTTGAACCCCCACGGGTTGCCCCACACGCCCCTCAAACGTGCGCGTCTGCCAGGTTCCGCCATCCCGGCACGTGATGCCGTCGCGCAACCAGCGCCACGGCATCTCTGTGCGACCCCATTATACGAACCGCTCGAGAAAAGTGTCAATCGCGGAGTCGTGGACCGGATTTGCGCTCCTAAGGACGCGACACGTCCCCGACCCATCGGACCGGGCCGGGTGATGGCTCGGATCCTAGGGGCGCAACCTCGCACTCGGCGTCCGCCCGGGAGTTCGACCGCGCTTCGCAAGCGGTCTGCCATTTACCTCGCGGAGGTCCATCGTCATGTCGATTGGGGACGCCGAGCTCACGTGGCTGCCCACGCCGAAGGCATCGGCCCCCGATTCGGTCAGTGCACGAATACGTTCGGGTGTGAGCCCTCCCGAGACAAAGATCTGAACGTCCTTGTGCCCCGCGAGATCCAATCGGCTTCGCACTTCTCGAACCAAATCTGGCGTGACACTTCCCCGTTCCCGAGGGGTATCCAATCGGATCGCATTCAGATCCCGCCCGAGCGCCTCCGCGACACGGAGCGCCTCTACAGCTTCGTCCGTAAACGTATCGACGAGGACCAGACGGGGAACGCGCTCGGGCATCTGCTCGTGATATGCCGTGGCCGCCCGCACCGTATCGCCCACAATCAGGATGAACGCATGCGGCATCGTCCCGACCGGCTGCTGACCCGCGAGCTTGGCACCAAGGATGCAGGCCGCTCCCCGCATGCCTCCAATCAACGCCGCCCGCTCCATCACCGGCGCCACGGCGGGGTGAACGTGGCGCGCGCCGAAGACGTATGTAGGTTTCCCCGCAGCCGCGGTCACGATCTCCTGCGCGGCCGTTGCCCACCCACTCGGCTGAGCAAGCATGCCCAGGAGCACCGTCTCAAACATGCCGAACTGTGCGTACGGCCCTTCGATTCGTATGACGATCTCTCGGGCAGAAAACCGCTCTCCCTCAGCGAGGCTATGGATCTTTACCCCGCGGTCTCGGAGGAGGTATCGGAGCTCCTCGACTCCCACAAAGACCCCATCATGGCTGGGGAACACCTCCGCGACCACAGGGGTCTCGGCCAGTCCCATTGATCGAAGGATCTCCATAGTCCGGACAAAATAGATGTCGGTGGTCAGGCCGGCGAGGATCTCCCGGTGGGTCGCGCTGTGCAGACGTCGCGTCCCGTCAACAACATAACGGTGCACGTCCTCGATCGAGGACAGCGGTGGAAGTTCGCGGGTCACAGAACGCTAGGGAAACAACCGGCCGTAGTGGGTCAACACCAAGTACAGGGACGTCGCACCAAAAAGAATCGCCAACGACGATGTCACCCGAAGCAGCAGAGTTTCCCGGGGTTTCGGCCCGTGGAATAACCTGGCCCCTCCGCCCCCGATCGAACCGAGCCCCTCCCCCTTGGGTCCCTGGAGCACGATCACGCCGATGACCGCCACCGCAAACACAAAATGAAAGATGAGGACCACGTTCGTCACCAGCGCACCTCCACGATTAACCCATTAACAGTACCACAAGGCGCGGGGGTTCGTCACCCCGTTGCCGCCCGAACGATGGCGGCGAACGCTTGGCTGTCCAAACTGGCTCCGCCGACGAGGGCACCGTCGATCTCGGGCTGCTCGAAAAACTCACGAATGTTGTCGGGTTTGACGCTTCCGCCGTAGAGGATCCGCACCTCCCCCGCGGCGGCTGCCGCTCCCCCCGCCGCGAGCACCCGGCGCACCACCCCCGCGACCCGGCCCGCCTCCGCCCCGGTGGCGGTCTGCCCGGTGCCGATCGCCCACACCGGCTCGTACGCCACAACGAGGCGCGGGAGGTCCGGTGCCGCCATCTCGCGAACTGCCGCACGCACCTGCCGGGTGATCACCCCATCGGTCTCCCCTGCCTGTCGCTCTTCGAGGCGCTCGCCGACGCAGACGATCGGGACGAGGCCGCCGGCGAACGCCGAGCGCACTTTCCGTCCGACCGCCTCGTCGCTCTCCCCAAAGTACAGACGGCGCTCAGAGTGGCCGATCAGTACCGCACGGCAGCCAACGTCAACAAGCATTGCCGCACTGATCTCGCCGGTAAAGGCCCCCTGTGGCTCCCAGTGCATCGTCTGTCCACCGAGAACGAACGTCGTACCGCGGAGTGCCTCCGCAACAGCAGCCAGAGCGGTGGCCGGTGGACAGATCACGACTTCCACGCCGCGCAGATCCCGGAGGGCGGCCTTGACCTCGGCGACCAAGCGGAGGCCCTGGGGGACCGTCATGTGCATTTTCCAATTGGCGGCGATGAGGGGAGTTCGCACGGTCAGGTGGCGTCCTCGAGCACGGCGACACCCGGGAGGACCTTACCTTCCATGAACTCCAGTGTGGCGCCGCCGCCGGTACTGACATGCGTCATCTTGTCCGCATACCCAAACTGCTCGACCGCCGACGCGGTGTCCCCACCGCCAACGATCGACTCGGCGCACGACTCCGCCACCGCTTTCGCGATTGCCCGCGTGCCACCGGAGAACGGGGCAAGCTCGAACACACCCATCGGCCCGTTCCAAAGGACGGTCCCAGCCCCCGCAATCGGGGCGCCAAATGCCGCCTCGGTCCGCAAACCGATGTCGAGCCCCATCCACCCGTCGGGGATAGCTCGGGCACTGACGGTCCGCACCTCCGCATCGGCCGCCGGACGCTGGGCCGCGATGACGTCCAGCGGGAGCAGCAGGCGGACTCCTCGGTCGTTCGCCTCCCCCATCAACTCGCCGGCCAAGTCGAGTTTGTCCTCCTCGCAGAGCGACCCGCCAATCTGGCCGCCGGAGGCCCGGAGGAACGTGTAGCACATCCCCCCGCCGATCAGCATCGACTGGGCGAGCCGAAGCAGATTGCGGATGACCCCGATCTTGTCCTCCACCTTCTTGCCGCCAAGGATGACCACCAGTGGCTTCGTGGGCGCTTCGAGGACCTTTCCGAGGAACAAGAGTTCCCGTTCCATCAGGAGCCCCGCAACGGCGGGGAGGATCTTTGCCACCCCCACGGTGCTGGCGTGGGCGCGGTGGGCGGTGCCGAAGGCGTCGTTCACGTAGATCTGCGCGGTGCTGGCGAGGGCGCGGGCGAAGGCGGGGTCGTTGGCCTCCTCCTCCTTATGAAACCGCAGGTTCTCGAGGAGGACCACATCCCCGGGTGCCAACGCCCCTACCGCGGCATCGACCTCGGGGCCGACGCAGTCATCGAACTTGGGGACCGGCCGATGCAGCAGTTCCGCCAACCGCCGCGCCACAGGGTCCATCCGAAGGGCGGGATCGGGGCCCTTCGGCCGGCCCAGGTGCGAGGCGAGAATGACCGCGGCCCCGTGATCGCGGAGATAAGCAATCGTCGGCAGCGCCGCCGTGATCCGATGATCGTCCGAGATCCGCCCCTGCTCGATCGGAACATTGAAATCAACCCGGACGAAGACCCGCCGACCGGAGACGTCGATGTCGCGAACGGTCTTCTTTCTCACAACCCTCGGCTGCTCATGTAGACGACGAGGTCGGCGACCCGGCACGAGTAGCCCCACTCGTTGTCGTACCAGGAGAGCACCTTGACCGCGTCCCCCACCACCATCGTGGACAGGGCATCGACGATCCCGCTGTGGGGGTCACCCTTGAAGTCCATGGAGACGAGCGGCTCTTCGGAATATCCGAGGTATCCCTTCAGCTCCTCGCCGGCCGCGCGCTTATAGGCCCGGTTGATCTCCTCGGCGGTGGCCGGCTTGTCGAGCGTTACGGTGAGATCGACGACCGACACCGTGGGCGTGGGCACACGGAGCGCCAGCCCGTTGAGTTTGCCTTTCAATTCCGGCAACACGAGGGAAATCGCCTTCGCCGCCCCGGTCGTCGTCGGAATGATGTTCAGCGCGGCCGCGCGAGCGCGGCGGAGGTCGTGGTGCACGACATCCAGGATCACCTGATCGTTCGTGTAGGAGTGCACCGTGTTCATAAACCCCGAGCGGATCCCGAAGTTTCGACTCAGCACCATCGCGGTCACCGACAAGCAGTTGGTCGTACAGGACCCGTTACTGACGATCTTGTGCTTCGCGGGATCGTAGGCGGTGTGGTTCACCCCCATGTTCACCGTCACGTCCTCGCCCGTCGCGGGCGCGCTGATCACGACGCGCTTGGCGCCCCCTTCGAGATGCCCCGCTGCTTTCTTGGCATCGGTGAACCGGCCGGTCGATTCGACGACGAGCTCCACGCCGCGATCCTTCCAGGGGAGCTTGGCCGGCTCTCGCTCGGAGAGCACCTCGATCCGCCGCCCGTTGATCACAATCCGGCCGTCCTGCACCTCGACCGTTCCGTTGAACGCGCCGTATGTGCTGTCGTGCCGAAACAGGTGGGCATTGGTCTTGACGTCGGTCAGGTCGTTCACGGCGGCGACCTCCAACGACGGATGCCGCTCCAGGATCGCCCTGAGCACCTGCCGGCCGATCCGCCCAAATCCGTTGATCCCGATCCGTGCCATACGCCGCCTCCCCTTCCCGACTCGTGCCTCTCGCCACCGCAGAGAGGACGCACCCCCTCCGAGGAAGGCCCGTCTCCTCTGATTCTACCCCGAACGGGGGCGTTTTCCCCCTAGGCCAGTCTTCCTTCCTCACGGCCGGAGGGCGCCACCCGGAGCGCCCCCCACTGCAGGGCGCTCACGCCCGCCAGCGAGCCAAGCGGCGCGGCGACCACCACGGCCTGCCGCACCGGCACTACATCAACCACCGACCCCATCGCCGCGAGCCATCCGCTTTGGTCCACAAGCCCCACCAGGAGATGGCGAAGAGCGCCTTGCGGGATATCGGTCAGCATCCGGTGCTGGGGAATGATGCGTCCCCCGTAGATCGCCGGTCGGGCGGCCGGCAGTGCGCCCAGATCCACCGTGTGCCGCTGCGCCGAAGCGAAGTAGTGGCGAAATCGCATCATCCGCATTTCTCGCCGCACCTCTTGCGGGCGGCTCCGGACATCGGGGGATGGGCGAAGTCGATGCAGGGTGATGTCCGGTGGGACCCTGGCCAGAATCGACTCGACCTCGACGTCCCGCTGGAGGGCCACCACGTGCTGCGGCCGGATGCGTCGCATCTCCTGCCCCCTGGCGTCGGCCGCGGCCGGACCCTCGACCCATCCCGTGGTGTCCACGACCACAACCTCGACCTGCCGCACGCGCGCCCACTCCACCGCCCGGACCGTTCCCTCGATCAGGTAGCGGTGGACGTTTCGCGGCGAGGTGTCTCCAACGAAGAACGCGGCGGCGGGGGGGAACTGCTCCATGCTGCGGACCGGAGTCCGCGCCACGGCCAGCCCGACGGTCGCCGGGGGCCCGATGTCGGACTGCCCGGTGTCGGCATCGACTACCACGACGGAACGCCCCGCCCGCAGTGCGGCGTTGGCGATCGCCGTAGCCGTGGTCGTCTTGCCCACGTCTACGGGCCCCAGCATCACGACGACGCCCCGAAGATCCGGGATCGCCTCCACCGTCTGCCGGGACTGAGGAACGTCCACGCTGCGGCCCTCGGGCCCGCGGGGGTGGCCGCTCGGGGCTCTACCCGGCGGCGCCCGCTTTCGCCTCCAACTTCTTCTTGATCCGCTTCAGACGGAACACATCCTCGCGCGCCCGCTGCTCCAGGACATCCCGGATGTAACGGATCTCGCCGCGGATGCGCGGGATGACCACCTGTTCGAGCGCGTTCACGCGCCGAGTGGTCTTCTTGATCTCCTCGCCGATCTTCCGGAGCGTGATCTCGGTGCTCGCCACCTCCAGGATCGCCCCGACCACCTCTTCGAAGTGGTCCGCGCTCTCGACGGTCCGCGCGGTGACCGCCACCGGATCCTGACCCCGGGCAAGAATCGATCGCCGGACGTCGTTGGTGGTGATCGTCGGGATGCGGGTCCCCCAGATATTTTTGGTCTCGATTTCTACTTCCAGCCGGCGCGAATCGGCGAGGGCGGCCCCTTCGAGCACCTCCCGACCCTCGACCGCCTTGGCGAGGCTCAGCAGCGTGTACGCTTCCTCCGCCGACTTGGTGAGGCGCTCGCGCGCGGCCAAGGCCCGGCGCACGATGTTAAAGAAATCGGCGACGAGCGCGTCGCGCTTGCGCTTCAGCAGATCGACCCCCTGCTGCGCCAGCTTGACCTGGTTTTGGCGCTGGAGCAGGTTCATCCGGGTTGGGCTGATCGTCTCAGCCATTCGGCACCCCCTCCTGCACCGCCGACGTCATCACCCCACCGCCCCCCGGTCTCATCCCGGTCGCTCACCCGGCCGAAACATCCGGTCCATCTGTTCGCCGAAGTAGTATTTGTCGACGTGGTCGCGGCTGATGCGGGTCAAGGCGCCCTTCGGGAAGGTCGAGAGCAGCTTCCAGCCCAGGGTCAGCGAATCTTGAATCGAGCGGTCCGCCTGGCCCTGCGCGATGAAGTCCTTCTCGAACCGATCGGCGAACCGGAGGTAGAGGCGGTCGTTCTCCGTCAACGCCTCTTCACCGATGATCGCGACGAGCCGGCGCAGATCCAGGCCTTGGGCGTAGGCGGAGTAGAGCTGGTCGGCCACCTGACGGTGGTCTTCGCGCGTCCGGCCTTTGCCGATCCCGTTGTTCATCAGCCGCGAGAGGCTGGGGAGCGGGTTGATCGGCGGATATCCGCCCTGCCGGTGAAGCGGCCGGCTGAGGACCAGTTGTCCCTCGGTGATGTACCCGGTCAGATCGGCGATCGGGTGGGTGATGTCATCGTCCGGCATCGTCAGGATCGGGAACTGGGTGATCGTGCCCTTCTTCCCTTTGATGCGGCCGGCGCGCTCATAGATGCTGGCGAGGTCGGTGTACATGTAGCCGGGGTAGCCGCGACGGCCCGGGATCTCCTCGCGGGCGGCCCCGATCTCCCGCAGCGCCTCGCAGTAGTTGGTCATATCGGTGAGGATGACGAGCACCTGCATATCGAGTTCGTAGGCGAGGTATTCGGCCACCGTCAGCGCCGCGCGCGGGGTCATCAACCGTTCGATCGTCGGGTCGTCGGCGAGGTTCATGAAGACGACGCTGCGCGCCAGCGCGCCGGTGCTCTCGAACTCGTGGATGAAGAACGCGGCCTCACGCTGGGTGATCCCCATGGCGCCGAACACGACCGAGAACTGCTCGGCCTCGCCGAGGACCTTCGCCTGACGGGCGATCTGGGCGGCGATCTCGTTCGCCGGCAGCCCCGCACCCGAGAAAATCGGCAGCTTCTGCCCGCGCACAAGCGTGTTCATGACGTCGATCGTCGAGATGCCCGTCTGGATGAACTCCGCCGGCTTCTCGCGGGCGACGGGGTTGATCGGTGCACCGAGGATGGGCAGCCGCTTTTCCGGGATGATCGGCGGCAGGCCGTCGATCGGGTCGCCCAGGCCGTTGAACCGCCGGCCGATCATCTCCCGGCTCACGCCGATCCGGGCGACGTCCTCGCGCAGGCTGAGCGACGTCTTCACCAGATCCATCCCGCGGGTCTCCTCGAACACCTGGATCACCGCGTTGCGTTCGGAAACCTCGATCACCTGGCCGCCGCGGGTGCTGCCGTCCTGGACGTGGATCTCCACGATCGCGCCGTAGGACAGGTCGCGGGCTCCCTCAACGAACAGGAGCGGCCCCGAGATGTAATTGATGCTGGTGTAGCGCTTGGTCGACAGCTGCATTGTCCGCGCTCCCTCTCCTAGGCTTGCGTCCCGGCACGGCGCCCGTCGCCGGGCGCCCCCACGGCGGCCCCGCCTTTGGCGTGCTCGCCGAAGGCCGCCGGCAGGGACTTCAGGAACTCATCGGCGTGCGCCCGGAACTTATCGTTCGCCACCTCTTTGAACCGGGCGATCTGCTCGTTCTGCGGGAGGTTGATGATCTCGTCGATCGCCATTCCGCGCTCGAGGGCGGCCGTGGCGGCCTCGTAAAAGCCCCGGATCGCTCGGACCATCCAGTAGGATTTCTCCAGCGAGCTGGAGGCGTCGATTTCGCTGAAGGCGCTCTGTTGCAGGAAGAATTCGCGAATCATCTTTCCGGTCTCGATCACCAACCGCTCCTGGTCCTGGAGGGCGTCGGGGCCGACGAGCTGGACCACCTCTTGCAGTCCCGCCTCCCGGGAGAGAATAGCGCTCACCCAGCTGCGCTGGTCGGTGAAGTCCTCGGCCACGTTCTTCGCGTACCAGGAGTTGAGCAGCGTCTCGTACAGACTGTAGGATCGGTTCCAGTTGATCGCCGGGAAGTGCCGCCGGTACGCCAGCTGCGCATCGAGCGACCAAAACGTTCCGACGATGCGGAGCGTGCTCTGGGTCACCGGTTCCGACAGGTCCCCGCCGGGGGGGCTGACGGCGCCCACCACGGTGACCGCTCCGACCCGCTCGTCCGCGCCGAGCACGACCGCCCGGCCCGCCCGCTCGTAGAAGGCGGAAAGGCGGCTGGCGAGGTACGGAGGATACCCTTCCTCCGCGGGCATCTCCTCGAGCCGGGACGAGATCTCCCGCAGCGCCTCCGCCCACCGGCTCGTCGAGTCGGCCATCAGAGCCACGCGGTAGCCCATGTCGCGGAAGTACTCCGCCATGGTCACCCCGGTGTAGATGCTCGCCTCGCGCGCCGCCACCGGCATGTTCGAGGTGTTGGCGACGAGGATCGTCCGCTCCATCAGCGGCCGGCCGTTCCGAGGATCTTCCAGTTCGGGGAACTCCGTCAGCACGTCGGTCATCTCGTTCCCGCGCTCGCCGCAGCCGACGTAGACGATGATATCCGCGTTCGACCACTTGGAGAGGGTCTGCTGCACGACGGTCTTGCCGCTCCCGAACGGCCCGGGCACCGCCGCCGTCCCCCCCATCGCCACTGGAAAGAGCACGTCCAGGATCCGCTGACCGGTCACGAAGAGCTCGGTCGGGTCGAGTTTGCGGCTGACCGGACGGGGGAAACGCACGGGCCACGTCTGCATCATCCGGAATTCGGTGCCGTCCCCGAGGCGTGCCACGACATCGGTGACGGTAAACTCACCGCTGCGAATCTCCGCGATCTCGCCCCCCGCGGCATCCGGCGGCACCATAATCCGATGCGCGTACGAATACTCCTGGACCTCCCCCAGGATGTCTCCCGGACCGACGCGGTCACCCTTCTTGACCTTGGGGACGAACGCCCACTTCCGGGCGCGGTCGAGCGACGTCACGATCACGCCGCGCGAGATGAAGTCCCCCTGAGCCTCCCGGATCTTGTCAAGCGGGCGCTGGATGCCGTCGTAAATACTGCTGAGCATCCCCGGCCCGAGTTCCAGCGTCAGGGGCGCATCGGTCGACTCCACCGGTTCGCCAACGTACAATCCCGACGTATCCTCGTAGACCTGGACAAACGCCGTGTCCCCGTCAAGGCGGATGATCTCCCCGATCAGCTTCTCTTTGCCGACGCGGACGATGTCGTACATTCGCGCCCCGACCAGGCCCCGCGCGATCACCGCCGGGCCAGAGATGCGCGTGATTTCCCCCGCTGTCCCTGCCATGTGTCCGTCCTCTCCGGCGCGGCTGCGCGCCCGCCGCGCTCACGGCGCTCGGTGCTACTTCAGCTTCACGGCAAACCCGATATGCTCCTTCACCAACCGCGCGATGTAGGCTTCTCCGCTCTCGAGGTGCGCCCTCGGCGCTGGAAGCGGCACGACGACCGGCAGGTCGCGCCCCCGAAGGAGCCGCCCCCGGGCATCGTCGGTGCCCCGCAGGAGATCTTCGTTGACGATCAGCAGCCCGTACCCGGCCGCCGCGTACTCGCGGATCAATTCCAGCGCCGCCTCAGGCGACGCCGCCTCCCGAACCTCGACCCCGGCCAGGCGAAAGCCCGTCGCGGTCTCGCTGTCGGTGATGACCACCACTTTATGCACCGACCAACTCCTGTCGGGCGACGTCCGCCGACAATCCCAGCAGCCGGGCGTGCGCAATCACGCGCAGGTTGCTGACCTCGGCGGCCTTGCGGGTCAAGTACCCGATCACCACATCCAGCGCCAGCGGATCGCCCAACGAGAGCTGCGCGGCCCTCCGCTGGGTCGCCCGATCGATCGCCCGCTCCACCTCCAGCAGGTTGTCGGTCCCCGTGAGTTCGACCCCAACCAGCCGAAGGCCGGTGGTCTCGGCCAAGCTCGATTGCGGATCGGCAAGGGTGAGGAATTGCGCGGCGGACAGCCCGCCGCCGATAATGAAGAATCGCTCCCGCTCTTCGCGGGACAGCTCCTTCATCCGCCGGAGCTTTAGTGCCGTCTTGACGTTGGTCGCGGTGATTTCGGCTCCGAGGAAACGCCGGAAGGTCGCTTCGCCGTCCCCTTCCCCGTCGGCGACCCTCAGCCCGTGTTGGGCGTAGGCGCGGTCCAGCGCCAGTTCGATATCGACCAGGCTCCCGCTGCGCTGGGCCGCATCGACCCCCGCCCGCAGCGCGCGGCCCAGCGGGTGCATCCAGATCACCAACGTATCGGCGATCGCCCGGAGGTCGGGTTGCTGGAGCAGTTCGCGCAGCTTGGCCTCGCTCAGCACTCCGCCGGGGTAGAGCGTCGCCAGGATCTCCTCCTCGGCCCTGCCGCTGTGTCGACCTCTGACGATCGCCCGGAGGTTTTGCAGATCATACCGCAACAGCACGACTTCAATCTGGCGGCGGGGAGGCCCGTCGGCGAAGCTCAGGATGCGGCGGGTCGCGTGATAGAAGTTCTGGGAGAGGGCCTCGTCGACCGCGCGCAGCCCCGTAAATCGGCTAAGCGCTTCCTGCAGTTCCAAATTATACGGCGTCTCGGTCAGCCCCTGGATGAACGTGTCGAGATCGGCCGCCTGCAGCAGTTCCTCCAGGCGGCCTTGGGGCAGGAGGTGGGATTTCATCACCTTGACGCGGGCGTTGATATAGGGAAAGTCTCCCATCGCCGGGTCGCTCCAGCTACCGTAACGCCGGGCTCATGAGCCCCACAGGGTCTCCGCGATGCGCGAGACCAGGATGGACCGCGTCCGGCTCAGCCTGCTGGCGACGGTATTTTCCACGGCAATCCGCCGGTCCTTGGTTGTGAGGCGCACCCCTCCGCGCACATCGGAGCTCTCCCGAACCTCCATCGCCAGGTGGAGCGCTCGGCACGCCTCCCGCGCCGCGTCGCCGTCCCCGGGGGGGATCTCCAGTGTCGCCCCCGACGTTTCGATTCCCTGCACCGCCTCCGCCAGCAGCCGCTGCAGAATCGCGCGCCGGCGGGCCGGGTCCCGGCCCGCCCGCTCGAGTTCCTCGGCGGCTCGGGTGAATACCTCCTGGATCGCCTGATCTTTCGCTTCCAGCAACTGCGCGCCGGCCCGGAGGCTTCCGGCACTGGCGGCGCGGGTGCGGGCCTGCGCCCGCTCGTCTTCCAGGCCCTTGCGTGAGGACGACAGGATCTCCTCCGCCTCCTTGCGGGCGGCGGCCAGGATTTCCGCGACCCGGCGGCGGGCTTCGTCGAGCACCTTGTCTTTCTCCGCCCGGGCTTCCCGCTCAAGGAGCTGAATCAGTTCAGATCCCATCGCGATCCCCTCGAGGGGGCTGTGGCTCAGATTTTTCCATATAGGAAGAAGGCGATCACGAACCCGAAGATCACGAGCGTTTCCGGGATCACCAGGAGCACCAGCATGATGCCGAACATCTCGGGGCGCTCCGCCACCACACCAGCCGCCGCACCGCCAATCCTCGATTGCGCGATTCCCGTGCCGACGGCCCCGAACCCGATCGCGATGCCCGCGCCCACGCCCAGCAGGCCCGGGCCGATGCCGAGGCCGCCGGCCTTGCCCGCCTCCTGCGCCGCCGCCATCGCGGTGAAGGACACCACGTACAATGCCATCAAGACCAGAACCAACATCGCCCCCCGACGTTTCACTCTATCCACCTCCGGTACGTTGGAATGGCCGGTACGGGTGCCCCGTATCCTGATAGTACTTGAACTTCGAAAAGAACTCGACCCAGAAGAGTCGGGCCGGCTGCAGGATGTGCCCGATGATCGTCAGCCCGAAGAACAAGATATGCGCCACCGCGCCGACGAAGATGCCCAGGATGATCTTGGAAAACGCCCCGGTGTACCCTCCGCCGAGCGTGTTGGCGACGATCGCCAGGGCGAGCGAGGCCATGCCCACGGCGAAGATTCGGGCGTACGAGATGATGGCGCCGAAGGTGGAGATGGACTCCATCACCCACATCAAGCTCCCCAAGGTGAGCGAGAGAATCAGCGAGAGCAAGAACACCACCGCCGCTCCCAGCATCACCGGGCTGAAGAAGGCGGGCGGCAGCACGTGCACCTGGGTGGCGAGCCACAAAAATACGGTGGTGCCTCCGCTGAACAACGCTATGGCCTCGAGTAGCTCTTTGCGTTCCCCGTGCCGCAGGGCCTTCGCCATCTGCATGAACAACCCGAGGTAGACCTGGGCGAGACCAAACCCGATCGAGATGTACAGGTAGATGGTGATGAGCGCCAAGCGATCGAACCACGGATGAAACCCGGGGATGAATCGGGCGGGAAGATCTCCAAAGAACTCCCCAAAGATGACCCCGAAGAGAAAGGTCCACCCCGTCATCCAGCCGAGCACGGTGACCACCGACCACAATACCGTGGGGGTGAGGGTGAACCCAAAGTCGATCCCCGCGATCGCCGCCCGCCAGGGGCGGCGGGCGAGCGCCTTCGCCCGCAGCCAGAGCGTGATCCCCAGCAGGAACAGCCCGTAGCCGATATCCCCGATGATGAGACCGACCCACAGCGGCATCCCGATGGCGAAGAGGACAGTGGGGTCGAACGTCCCGTACTTCGGCGGATCAAAGATGGCCAGAAACATCTCGAACGGCCGGAGCCATCCCGGGTTGTCGAGCAGCACCGGAACGCCCTCGGCGTGGTGAACCGGCGCCGGTTCATCGAACACCATCACCTCTCGCCCGAACTGCCGGCGAAGGCCCTCCCGCACCGCGGCGACCTGCCGGGTGGGGGTCCATCCGTAGATCATGAAGGCGTACCGGGACTGGGGGAGCTGCCCCATCAATTCGAACCGGTGTCCCGCGTCGCGGACGACGGTGGCGATCGCGCCGACCTCGGCCCGATGGCGCTGGCTCAATTGCATCAACCGACGCCGGAGCCCCTCGATCTCTCCCGGCAGCGCCTGGCCGCGGGACCGCAGGTGGGGCACGGCCTGGCCGAGGGGCAGCCCCCGAACGCTCGCCGGCAGACGCAGCTCGGTGACACCGGCCCTCGTGAGGACCCCGCGGACCGCCTCTTCGTCCTGGCGGGCAAAGGCGACGACTCCGCCGATCCGCTGGTCATCGACCGGGTGGCTGACCAGCTCCGCCCGCCCCTCGACGGCCTTTCGCAACTCCGCGCGCAGGCCGTCCAATGCCGTGGGGGGCTTTGCGTCCACAACGAACCCGATCGCGTCGACACGCTTGCGGCCTCCCAGCAGCGCAAGCAGTGGAGTCAGGATCTCCAGGGCCCGCCCGTAGGCACGCAGGAGTTCTTGCTCCTCCTCGGCATTCAGCAGGCCTCGGGTCAGGTCCTGTGCCTCGGTCTCAATCGGCGCCAGGCGCGCCCGCAGCGCGTCGGGGAGCTGATCCGCATACGGCACGGTGTCCGACGGGGGGGTCTCGATGACGGGAAGAAGCGCCAGGATGCCCTCGGCCTGCGTCCGCACCCCGTCCAATGCCGCGCGTTCCGTCTGATCTTCCGCGCTCAACCCCCGCGCTCCGATGGCGGGATCCAGCGGACGGATGTGATCGATGTGCAGGGCGCCAAGCCGCTGGACCGCCTCGATGACCGAGCGCTGCAGCCGACGAGGGCCGAGCACGGTCATCCGGCTCATCGAAACGATCACTGAGGCTCCCCGAGGACCTCGCGGACGACGAGGGCGACCGCCTCGCGCATTCGCGCGGCGGCCCGTTCCCGGATCGCCGCGGCATCCGTGCGAGCCCGCGCCAGAAGCTCTTCGCCGACGGCCTGCGCCTCGGCGGTAGCCGCGGCGGACGACGCGCCGGCCTCCTGCTGCACCTGGGCCCGGGCACGTGCGCGGATGGCGTCAGCTTCCCGCTGCGCCTCGTCCACTTGCCGCGCCGCTTCTTCCTGCGCGCGAATCAGTTCCGCCTGCAACTGTTCTTCTTTTTGTGCGATCTCTCGGATGATCGAGTCGGCCGACGCGGATTTCGAGGTTTCGTGCTGAGCCATGAACTCTCCCGAGGGCAAAAAATATCGGCCGCACTCCGAACCCCTAGCCACCGGTCCACAGCGCAGCCCGCCAAGGATCGGACCGCAAGCCCGCATCATGCTAACAAACGACGTAAACCGATGTCAAGGTATACAAGAATTGCCGGCTCGAACACGCGATCCCGTCGATCAAAACTTGCCGAGCGTCGCGGCCGTGCTGACCAAGTCGATAAACCGCTGGGGGAAGATGCCGACAAGCAGGGTCCCGAGCACGGTGATCCCCAGCAGCATCCGTGCCGTGGCCGTTTCCGGAACCCGCGCCGCATCGTCGGGTGCCGGAGTGAGCCACATCGCCCGCACGACGCCCACATAGTAGAAGAGCGAGACCACGCTGTTCAGGATGGCCACGACCGCCAGCCAGAGAAACCCGCTGTTGATCGCCGAGGCAAAGAGGAGCAGCTTCCCGAAGAACAGCGCGGTCGGCGGAATGCCGATCAGCGACAGCATGAAGATCCCCATCGCCACCGCAGAGAACGGCGCACGCGTGGATAGTCCGGCGTAATCGGCGATGGCGCTGGAACCCAGCGCGCGCTCCACGATCACGGCGACCCCGAAGGCGCCGATGTTCGTGAAGGTGTAGGCGAAGAGATAAAAGAGCAGCGCCGCCTGTCCCGATCCCACCGCCGTCTGACTGGAGGCCAGCGCCACCACGCCCATCAACATGTAGCCGGCGTGTGCGATCGAGCTGTAGGCCAACATGCGCTTGATGTTCTGCTGGGAGAGCGCCACCAGGTTGCCGAGCGTCATCGTGATCGCGGCCAGGCCGGCCACGATCGTCACCCACGACTGCGGGGGAAGGGCGACGTAGAATACCCGAAGGAGAGCCGCAAAGGCCGCGGCCTTGCTCCCGACCGAGAGGAACGCCGTGATCGGCGTCGGCGCCCCCTCGTAGACGTCGGGGGTCCACTGGTGGAAGGGGACGAGCGAAATCTTGAATCCGAGCCCGGCGAGGATGAGCATCGCCGCGAGCGTCAGGAACCCCGGGCTGAGGAAGGCGGTCCGCTGCATCAGGTGGTAGAGGTTGGTCGTGCCGGCGGCACCGTACAGGTACGTAAACCCGTAGAGCATCACCGCCGACGCCGACGCCCCGTAGAAAAAGTACTTGACGCCGGCCTCGTTGCTCCGCCGGTCGCTCTTCAGCGAACCGGCGAGGACGTACGAGACCAGCGACACGAACTCGATCGCCAGGAACAGCAGAATCAGGTCCGCGGCCGCGGCCATCAGTGCCAACCCGAGCACCATGAACACGACCAGGCTGTACACCTCTCCCTCGTAGGCGGTCCTGCGGCCTCGGAAGAACTCCATCGCGGCGAGCAGCACCAGAACCCCGCTCAGGATCGCGATAATCTTGAAAAATGCCGCAAAGGGGTCCACGGCGTAGGTTTCGGCAAAGACGAGTCGGGGCGCGACGTACAGCAGGCCGAGGGAAGGCACCAGGGCGACCAGCAAACCGATCACCCCGGCCCAGCCGACGGCCCGTTTCTGGCCCGGGCCGGTCATCAGGTCAATCGACAGCAGGATCATCCCGAGCACGCCGATGATCAGCTCGGGGGTGATCGCGCTGAGGTCGGCGGTCATCGGCTCATCCCGAGAATCGCGATCGTCGCAAGGTTGACGGCATCGACGAGGGGCCGCGGGTAGATGCCGATGACCACCATCAGTGCCGCCAGGGGGACCAGCGCCCAGCGCTCCCGGCCGTCCAGATCAGACAGACCCGCCCACCGCGGGTTCAAGGGGCCGAAGAAAATCCGATGGATCGTCCACAGGAAAAGGGCCACCGTGATCACCACCCCAACGAGCGCGATCACGGTCAACGTCGGGTAGATCTGGAAGGCCCCCAAAAAGATCAGGAACTCGGCGACGAACCCCATCAACCCCGGGAGACCCAACGAACCGAGCATCATCAAAATCGTCACGCCCGTGTACACCGGCAGCGCCACCCCGAGCCCGCCGAAGTCGCCGACCCCCCGGGTATGCGTCCGGTAATCATAGATCACCCCCACGAGAAAGAACAACGCGCCGGTAATGATGCCGTGCGCCAGCATCTGCATCGTCGCGCCGTTGAGCGCCGTCGCCGCCGCCAGGTTCTGGCGGCCGGCGGCGGAAGCCGCCGCGGCGATCCCGAGCATCACATAGCCCATGTGGTTGACGCTCGAGTAGGCGACCAACTTCTTCAGATCGGTCTGGGCCATCGCCACCATCGCCCCGTAGACCACGCCGATCACGGCGAGGACGGCGACGATCCCCGCCTCCTGGGCGAACGCCTGGGGCAGAAGCGGGAGGGCGATGCGCACGAACCCATAGGTTCCCAGTTTCAGCAGGACGCCGGCGAGCAGCACGCTCCCAGCGGTGGGTGCCTCGACGTGCGCGTCCGGAAGCCAGGTGTGGAACGGGAACATCGGCACCTTGATCGCGAAGCTGAAGAAGAACCCCCAAAAGGCCACAATCGCGAGCGGCAGGTCTCGGCCCAACGGCTGCTGCTGGATCAACACGGGGATGTCGAAGGTCCGTGGGTTCGCGTGAAAGTACAGGATCAAGATCGCCAGCAGCATCGCCAGCGATCCCACCAGCGTGTACAAAAAGAACTTGATCGCCGCGTAGGTCCGCCGCGGTCCACCCCAGATGCCGATGATGAAGTACATCGGCACGAGGCTGACCTCCCAGAAGACGTAAAAAAGGAAGAAATCCAGTGCGAGGAACACCCCGACCATACCGGTCTCGAGGAGCAGGAAGAGGATCATGTACTCCTTGGGGCGCAGGTCCACGCGCCAGGAGTAGATGACGCACAGCAGAGTGAGCAGCGTCGTCAGGATGACGAGCGGCAGGCTCAAGCCGTCCGCGCCCAGGTGGTAGGTGATGCCGACGGACGGAATCCACGTTCGGACCTCGACGAACTGCATCGCCCCGGCATGCGCGCGGTCGAAGGCGAGCCCGGCGCCCACCGACACACCGAACGTCAGCAGCGCCGTCGCCAGCGCCACCCCCCGGATAGCCCGGGGGTTGTCCCGGGACACACACATCAACAGGATCGCCCCGAGGACCGGCAGCCAGAGGATCACGCTGAGTACGGAACTCACCGGACCAACCTGACGAGCACGATGACGACCACGCCGAGAAAGATCAGCAGGAGATAGTTTTCCTCGCGGCCGGTCTGCAGGGACCGCAGGAACCACCCGAACCGTCCCGCGAGCCAGCCCACGGCATTGACGAGCCCGTCGACGACGTAGCGGTCGAAGGCGCCGGCAAGCCAGATCACCGCCCACCCGGCGCGGAGGAACACCCACCCGTAGAAATCATCGACGAAGTACTTGCGCACGAGCAGCGTGTACAGCGGACCGAACCACCGCCGTAGGGCGGTGGACGGGACGATCCGCCAGCGGTAGATCGCGCCCGCCGCCAGCCAGCCGGCCGCCGCCACCAGCACCGAGAACAGGAGCAGCCCCGTGTTCGACGCGGGTTCCTCCACCCCCGGGAACCGCACGAACCGTCCGAACGGATGCTCGGCCAGGCCCAAGAAAATTGAGCAGACGGCGAGGATCACGAGGGGCACGGTCATCACCCGCGGGCTCTCGTGCGGATGCCCACCCCCGTGCGCCGTCCCCCCCGGGGCATCGTGGCCTCCCGCGGTGGCCGCCGCGCCGCGATAACTGCCGGCAAACGTGTACCACATCAACCGCCCCATGTAGAGCGCCGTGACGAACGCGCCGATCGTCCCGATCAGCCAAAGCGCCTTGTTCTGCGTGTAGGCGGCGAGCAGGATCGCGTCCTTGCTGAAGAACCCCGAAAACGGAGGAATCCCGGTGAGTGCCAGCGTGGCGACGAGAAAGGTCCAAAAGGTGACCGGCATCGCCTTGGCCAGCCCGCCCATCTCCTTCATGTTATTGGTGGCGACGGCGTGAATGACGCTCCCGGCGCCCAGGAATAGGAGGGCCTTAAAGAAGGCGTGGGTGATCAAGTGAAACATCCCCGCCGAATACCCCAGCACCCCGAGGCCCATCATCATGTAGCCCAGCTGGCTGACCGTGGAGTAGGCGAGCACGCGCTTGATATCGTCCTCGACGACGCCCATCGTGGCCGCAAACAAGGCGGTGATCCCGCCGATCCACGCCACCACCCAGAGCGCGTTGTGCGCGGGGGAAAGGATGAACAGCGGGAAGGTGCGGGCCACCAGGTACACGCCGGCCGCCACCATCGTCGCCGCGTGGATCAACGCGCTCACCGGGGTCGGCCCCTCCATCGCGTCCGGCAGCCACACGTGGAGAGGCACCTGCGCGGACTTGCCCACCGCGCCGCCGAATACCAAGATCGCGGCGGCGGTCAGCAAGGGGCCGCCGATCTGGCCGGCCTCGATGCCCTTGAACACCTCGGTAAAGTTCAGGGTGTGCGTGTGCAGGAATAGGATCAGGATCCCGATCATCATCGAAAAATCGCCGACCCGGGTCGTGATAAACGCTTTGAGCGCCGCCCGCGCGGCGGAGGGGCGCTCGAACCAGAAACCGATCAGCAAGTAAGAGCACAACCCCACGAGCTCCCACCCGGCGTAGATGAAGAGAAAGTTGTCGGCGAGGACCAGGAAGAGCATCGAGAACTGGAAGAGCGACAGATAGGCGAAGAACCGCGAAAACCGTGGATCCCCGTGCATGTAGCCGACCGAGTAGATGGTGATCAGCGAGGCGACGACCCCCACCATCGCCGCCATGACGGCGCTGAGGGGATCGACGACGAACCCGACGGTCAGCGGGTGGTTGCCCAGGGTGACCCAGCGGTAGGTGAGGTCGGCCCGCGCTCCCATCCCCACCTCTCCCAGGAGCTGCAGGCCGCCCAGGCCCGCCAAGACGATGCCGGCGATGCTCACGAACGCCCCGCGGCCGGGCAACCGGTCGCCCCGCCAGATGATCAGGACGAACGCCAGAAGCGGCATCAGGGGAATGAGCCAGACGTTCTGAGTCATCGGCGGCGGCTCACCATTTCATCAGGTTGATCTCATCGACATAAATCGTCTCCAGGCTCCGGTAGGCCGCGAGGATCAGCGAGAGCCCCACGGCCGCCTCGCAGGCGGCGAGCGTGATGACGATCAGCGCAAAGATCTGCCCCTGCATCGCGCCGGGGGCGCCGTACTTATTGAAGGCGACCAGGTTGATATTCGCCGCGTTGAGCATCAGTTCGATCCCCATCAGGATCGCGACGCCGTTGCGGCGGGTCAGGACCGCATACAGCCCGAGGCAGAACACGAGCGCGCTCAGCACGAGGTAGTGGAGTGGAGTGAGCATCACTACTCCTCTTTCCGGGCGATGATGATCGCCCCAACCAGCGACACGAGGAGGACGATCGACGTCCCCTCAAACACCAAGAGGTTGGGCCCAAGGAAGCTCTGCCCGATCGCCCCCGGGGTGTAGGCGGGCAACGCCCCCGCGGCCCGGCTCCAGGCGGTGTGCATCACCCCGGTGATCAACAGGGCCGCCATCAGCACGGCCACCACGACCCCGATCGGCCCCTGCTCGTTCCGCTGCCGGAGCCGCAGGCCGGTGCCCCCTTCGGTCAACATGATGACGAACAGGATGAGGACGGTGATCGCGCCGGCGTAGATCAGCACCTGAACCCCCGCGAGGAACTCGGCGTTGAGGAGGATGTAGATGCCGGTGACCCCGAGGAAGGCCGGGATCAGGGCGACCGCGCTGTGCACGATGTTGGGGCTCGCGACCACGACCACGCCCGAAAGCAGGAGCACCGCGGCCAGCGCGTAGAACGCGATCACCTCGCCGGTCATCGGTGGACCACCATCACGAAGAACGCGGTCACGACCAGGTTCAGCAGCGCCACCGGAATGAGAATCTTCCAGGAGAAATTGAGGAGTTGGTCGATCCGGAACCGCGGGTAGGTCCACCGGACCCACATGAAGACGAAGATCAGCGCGTAGAGTTTGATGATGAACCACAGGACCGGCGGGAGCACAGGGCCGCGCCACCCCCCGAGGAACAGCGTCACCGCCATCGCGGCCATCGCGAACATCTCCCCGTACTCACCCAGTTGGAACAGGGCGAACCGCATGCCGGTGTATTCGGAGAAGTATCCGGCCACCAGTTCGCTCTCCGCCTCAACGAGATCGAACGGCACCCGGTTCACCTCGGCGGTGGCCGCGATGATGAAAATCAGGAAGGTCACCGGCTGCTCGACCACGTACCACCAGTGCGCCTGAGCGTCGACGATCTTGACCGTGGAGAGCGATCCCGCCAGCATGGCGATGGTGATCAACGCCAGCCCCATCGGGATCTCATAGCTCACCATCTGCGACGCCGACCGGAGCCCGCCGAGCAGCGCATACTTGTTGTTCGACCCCCACCCCGCCATCAGGATCCCCACCACGACCAGCGACGAGGTGGCGGCAAAGTACAAGACGCCGATGTTGAGATCCCGGAAGATCAGCGGTCCCCAGCGGGTGACCCCGAAGGGAATCACCACGTAGTCGAGGAGCGCCGCCAACGGCACCACGAGGACCGCGGTGGCGAAGATCATGGCGTCCGCATGCCGCGGGACGATGTGCTCCTTCTGCAGCAGCTTGATCGTGTCCGCGATGGTCTGCAGCAGGCCCTGCGGACCGACGTGCTTGGGGCCGAGCCGGCTTTGGATCCAACCGCTGATCTTCCGCTCCAGCAGGACGCCAAACATCGCGGCGATGATCGCGACCCCGGAAAAAATAAGGATCGTGCCGACAATGGCCCGCAGCAGTTCAACGTACCAAGGCACCGGATCCGCCTCCGCTAGGACCGCATCGCCGACTGGCGCATCCCTGCCGAGCACCGCCCCCTGCTGGCTTCCGCACCCTCCATCGCTAGACCCACTCCAGCGCACCCCTGCGCCATGCGTAAATCAGGCCCAAGGTCAGAATCACGAGGAAGATCAGGATGTCGTAGAATGCGAGCGGGCCCTGGCCGCGCGAGACGACTGCCCACGGGTAGAGATAGATCACCTCGACGTCAAAGACCACGAAGACAAGCGAGAAGAGGTAATAGCGGACGTTGAACTGGGACCAGGCCTGGCCGATGGTCGGCATGCCGGACTCGTAGGTCTCCAACTTCTGCGGATAGCTACTGCGCGGGCTGATCAGCCAAATGATCAGGAGGGGAAGCGACACCATCGCTGCGCCCACGATGGCGAACACGGCCACGTATCCCCAGTCGAGCAGCATGCCCCTTCACCCCGCCCTCGTGCTGCGTTCCGCGCAGACCCCATCCCGAACCGGGGCACTCGTCTGCCGCCCTCCTCACCCCCGCCGGGCGAGCCGGGGAACGCCCCGGGGCGGCGGGAGGCCAACGACGCTCGGTCGCCTTCTGTGGAGGTCGGCGCACAGTGGACCTGATACAGCAGAACCCGTTTCCGACGGGCAAAAACGCGGATTTTATCGTAGTATTCTTTGCCGAAGGGTGTCAAGTTTCCTACAGCGCCGCGGCGGCCCGCCGCGCTTCCGGCGAGACCGTGGCCAACAGCTGCAGGAGCACCGTCGTGATCTTCCTGGGGTCGTGCCGCACCAACTCCTCTTCGCTGATCAGATCCTCCGAGACGGGACGCAGGCCGAGCGCGCGAATGGCGTCGACGTCCGGCTCAACCGGTTCGGCCCCCTGCTGGCTGTACCGGGCCAGCAGGGCTTGGTTGCGGGGACGCCGGGTGTTGACGAGGACGTAGTCAAAAATCCCCCGCCCACCCTGCTCCAGCAGCACCCGGGCGTGATCGGCGGCGCGAAACCCGCGCGTCTCCCCCTGCTGGGTCATCACGTTGCAGACGTACACCTTCAGGGCGCGCGCGCGCCGCAGGGCATCGACCACCCCGTCGACCAACAGGTTCGGGATCACGCTCGTGTACAGGCTCCCGGGCCCGAGCACGATGATGTCCGCCTCCGCGATGGCGTCGAGCACGTCCAGGAGCGGCCGCACCCGAGCGGGTTTGAGGAACACCCGCCGGATCGTCCCGCCGGCGCCGGTGATCGCGGACTCCCCTTCCACGATCGTCCCATCGCTCATCTCGGCACAGAGGGTCACGTCCTCAAGCGTGGTCGGTAGAACCCGGCCACGGATCGCGAGGACCTTGCTGCATTCTTTGAGCGCCGTCTCGAGATCCCCGGTGACCTGCGACATGCTGGCGATAAAGAGGTTGCCGAAGCTGTGCCCGTCCAGGTCGCCGCCCTTGAACCGGTGCGTGAACAGCTGGGTGAGAAGGGGCTCGGCTTCCGCGAGCGCGACCAGGCAGTTGCGGATGTCCCCCGGGGGCAGGATCCCTTGCTCGCGGCGCAGCCGGCCCGAGGACCCGCCGTCGTCGAACACGGTGACGACGGCCGTGAGGTTCGTCGAAACTTTCTTCAAACCGCGCAGCAGCGTCCCGAGGCCCGTCCCCCCGCCGAGCACCACGATCCGCGGCCCCCGCTGCAGCTGGCGCTGCTGCATGATCATCCCCACCAAGCGCGGGTCCCCCCGCGGCAGGAAAACCCCGACCACGGCCCCGATCGTTTCGCGGATCCCGTACACGATGATCCCGATCCCGAGCAGCAGCAGGACGGTCCCGATGACGATCGGGGAAATGACATGGCCCGTCACGATGTATGCCATGTCGATGGCGCGAATGACCGCGCGCTCCAGCACGTCGAGGAGCTTGAAGTTGACGATGAGCACCACCCCGACACTGACGAGAGAGATGCCGAAGGCCATCAGGGCGATCCAGCGTTTGATGCCGAGCCCAGGCTCCAGCCACCGAAGTGAGAGCCGCACCCGGTCCAGCCCCTGCCGGTTGCGCTTGCCGTTCAGGCTCATTCCTTCCTCACGTCCCGGTGCTTGACCCGCACGACGTAGCCCGCTTCGCGCAAGAATCTGGCCAGTTCATCGCCGACGACCACCGATCGGTGCCGGCCCCCGGTGCATCCGATGGCCACCGTCAGGTGGCTCTTCCCTTCCGCCGTAAACTGCGGCAGGAGGTAGGAGAGCAGTTCGCGCAGCCTCCGCTGGAACTCCGCGGTCTGCGGCGCCCCCAGCACGAACTCGCGAATCTCCGCGCTGCTTCCCGGCAGCGCGCGCAGCGCCTCGACATAGTAGGGATTCGGCAGGAAGCGAACGTCGAAGAGCAGGTCGGAATCGAGGGGGATTCCGTACTTGTAGCCGAAGCTGATCACGGTCACCGTCAACGTCCGGCGGCCGTCGGTCCGCACGAACGAATCCGCCAGCTCCTGCTTGAGCTCCCTCGCCGTCAGCGTGCTGGTGTTGATGATCCGGTGCGCACGCTCCTTGAGCGGCTGCAGACGCCGGCGCTCGGCGCGGATGCCATCGAGCACGCTTCCCCCGAGCGGATGCTTGCGCCGGGTTTCCTCGTAGCGGCGGACCAGGATCTCATCCGAGGCGTCCAGGAACAGAATCTGAAAACGAATGCCGCTTTGGTCCAGGCTCTCCAGTGCCGCCCCCAGCTGGTCGAAAAACTCCCCCCCCCGGATGTCGCTCACCAACGCCACATGCCGGATGCGCCCCTGCGATTCTTTGATCACCTCGGCGAACTTCGGGATGAGCGCGGGGGGCAGGTTGTCGACGCAGAAAAACCCCAAGTCCTCAAGCGAATGGGTGGCGAGCGACTTCCCCGCGCCGCTCAAGCCGGTCACGATGAGGAACTCCATCTCCTCACCGACCACACCCGCGACCGGCTGGCGGCTGGCCATCAGTCCGCGACCAAGCGGCTGAGGACGGCGCTGATCACGCTGAGCACGACGGCGCCGAAGAGGGCCGCCCAAAAACTCGCCAGCTGCAGGCGGTGCGTCAGCCCGGCCACGAGGTAGAGCATCCCAGCGTTTATGACGAGCGTGAAGAGGCCGAGGGTCAAAATCGTCAGGGGCAGCGTCAGGATCAGCACCACCGGCCGGATCACCGCGTTGACGATCCCCAGCACCAGCGCCGCCACGACCGCGCCCCAGAAATCCGAAACCCGGACCCCGGGGACGATCAGCGTGGTCAGATAGAGGGCAATGGCATTAATGATCCACCGAACGATCAATCCCATCGACTTGACTTTTGATTATATCAGGTTGGGTGGACCGGGGATACGCCGGGCGTCGACCGGCGGGGACTCGAGGAACGCTGCGCCTACCCGGAAGACCGACGGGGAGCCGGAGCGTCCTTCAGCCGTTCGCGCAGCAGCGCGGGGATCCCGCTGACCAGGGTCGCCACCGCCACCCCCGCCGCTTCGAGCGTGCGGATCTTGTGTTCGGCGGTCCCTTCGGTCCCCGAGATCACCGCCCCCGCGTGCCCCATCCGTTTGCCTTCGGGGGCGGTCCGGCCGGCGATGTAGGCGGCGACCGGCTTCTTGATGTGCGCGGCGATGTGCCGTGCGGCGTCTTCCTCCGCCGAGCCGCCGATCTCGCCGATGAGCACGATGGCATGCGTATCCGGATCGGCGTTGAAGAGTTGGAGGATATCTACATAACTCATCCCGACCACGGGATCGCCACCCAAGCCCACGGCCGTCGACTGGCCGAGCCCGGCGTGAGTGAGTCCGGCCACAACCTCGTAGGTAAGGGTCCCACTGCGCGACACGATTCCCACATGACCGGGGCTGAACAGGTGCGTAGGCATGATCCCCACCCGGCACTGCCCGGGCGTCGTCACCCCAGGGCCGTTGGGGCCGAGCACGTTGACCGCTTGACGGCCCGCGTAGGCGACCGCCTCGATCGCGTCGTGAACCGGCATCCCCTCGGTGATGATGACCACGGGGTTGAGCCGGCAGGCGATCGCTTCCAGCGCCGCGTCGCGGGCGAACATGGGCGGCACAAAGATGACGCTGGCGTTGGCCCCGGTCGCGCGGACCGCCTCGTCCACGGTCTCGAACACCGGCACCTCGTGGACCTTCGTTCCGCCCTTTCCGGGGGTGACCCCGGCGACCACGCGCGTTCTCGCTTCGAGCATCAGTCCCGTGTGGAACATCCCCTGGTAGCCGGTGATCCCCTGCACCAGCAGCCGTGTGTCGCGCCCCACCAGGATCGCCAATTTAGGGCCCCTGGTGAGGGCGTGACGTCCCTCGGGATAGCGCCACCGCCTGCCGAGCCGCCCCGTCGGGATCGAGTCCCGCCGAGATCCCGGCCGCCCGGAGGATGCGCTGCCCCTCCTCTTCGTTCGTCCCGGTCAGCCTGATGCTCGCCGGAACCCTCGGCGGGTCTTGCACGATGCCCTTCGCGACATCGTCGCAGCGGGTGATCCCGCCGAATACATTGATGAAGAGCGCCCGGATCCCGGCCTTGCGCTGGACAATCGCGATGGCCTGGCGCATCCCTTCCGCCGTCGCCCCACCCCCGATGTCGAGGAAGTTGGCGGCGCGGCCGCCGAAATGCGCCAACAGGTCGAGGGTGCTCATGACCAGTCCGGCCCCGTTCCCGATGACGGCGATGTCCCCCTCCAGCTCGACGTACGACAACCCGTGGGACCGCGCCTCCCGCTCGAGGAGGGTGAGCTCCTCCGAGGCGGGCCGGTCCGCGTGCCGATACGCCGCATTGTCGTCGAGGACGAGCTTGGCGTCGATGCAGAGGAGGTTGGCGCCCACTACCGCCAGCGGGTTGATCTCCGCCAGTTCGGCGTCCTCGGCCCAGTACAACCGGTAGAGGCGGCCGGCGATCCCCGCGAATTCGTTGAGCCGGGGACCGGCAAACCCCAACCGGCGGCCGATCGAGCGCCCCTGAAATGGCGGGCACCCCAGAGACGGATCGATCGCCGCGGTCACGATCTTTTCGGGGGTCGTCTTCGCCACCGTTTCGATCTCCACCCCACCGGCCGCAGAGGCCACGGCGACCGCCCGTCGGGCGGAGCGATCGGTGACAAAGGCGAGGTAGTATTCCGCGGCGATGTCCGCGGCGGGGGCGACCAAGACCCGCCCCACCCGCTCTCCCCTGATCGACATCCCGAGGATGGCGCGGGCCTGAACTTCGGCCTCGGCCGGCGTCTTGGCGAGCTTGACGCCTCCCGCCTTCCCGCGCCCCCCCACGAGTACTTGGGCCTTGATGACCACCGGGTACTGGACACTCAGCCCGGCCACCTGCTCCGGGCGCTCGATCACGACCCCGAGCTGGACGGGGAGGTCGTAGCGGGCGAAAACCTCCTTAGCCTGATACTCGTGAAGTTTCAGGGGGCGATCCTCTGCACGAAGGGCTACACCTTGAGCAGCGCGACGTTTTCCCGGATGGTGGCGACCGCGGCGTCGAACGCTTTGCGCTCGGCGTCGTCCATGGGCGCGTCGAGGATGCGCTCCACCCCTCCCGTCCCGAGCACCGCGGGGACGCCCACGTACAGATCGCGGACCCCGTACTGACCGGTCAATCGGGCGGAGAGGGGAAGAACGCGCTTTCGGTCGAGCAGGATCGCCTCCACCATCTGGGCGATCGCGGCGCCGGGGGCGAAGAAGGCGCTGCCCGTCTTGAGCAGGCCCACGATCTCCGCCCCGCCCCGGCGGGTCCGCTCGACGATCGCGGCGATCTGCTCCGCCGGCAGGAGGCGGCGCAGCGGGATTCCCCCCACCGTGGCGAGACTGGCCAGCGGGACCATGTGGGTATCGCTGTGCGCCCCGATCACCATCGCCGACACGTCCTGGACCGACACCGAGAGCGCCTGTGCGATAAAGGTCCGGAAGCGCGTGCTGTCAAGCGCCCCGCTCTGGCCCATCACCCGCTCCGCGGGGAATCCGCTCACCTTGTGGGCGAGATACACCATGACGTCCAGGGGGTTGGTCACGACGATCAGGTGCGCGGCGGGGGAGCGTTTAGTGACCTGTTCGGTCACGCCCCGCACGATCCCGGCGTTCGTCGCGAGAAGGTCCTCGCGACTCATGCCCGGCTTGCGCGCGATCCCGGCCACGATCACGATCACGTCCGACTGGGTGGTCTCATCGTAGCCGTTGCTGCCGGTCACCCGGAAGTCCAGCCCCTCGATGGGGGCGGCCTCAAGGAGGTCCAGCGCCTTCCCCTGCGGCATCCCCTCCACCACGTCGACCAGCACCACGTCGGCCAGCCGATGCCCGAGGATCCACTGGGCGGCCGTGTGTCCGACGTTGCCCGCCCCGACGATCGTCACCTTCGCGTGCGTTCTCGCCACCCGATACCCCTCCAACGATTACATGCTGTCGATGATCGCGGTGGCGAATTCGCTGGTGCGCACCTCGCGGGCGCCCTCGGTCAACCGCGCCAGGTCGTAGGTCATCACCTTCCGCCGGAACGTCGCCTCCATCCCGCGGACGATCAGGTCGGCGGCCTCCTGCCACCCGAGGTGCTCGAGCATCATCACCCCGGAAAGAATCAGGGACCCCGGATTCACCTTGTCCTGATTGGCGTATTTCGGCGCTGTGCCGTGTGTCGCTTCGAATACGGCGTGGAAGTCGCTGATGTTCCCGCCCGGCGCCATGCCGATCCCGCCGACCTGTGCGGCGACCGCGTCGGATAGGTAATCGCCGTTGAGGTTGCTCGTGGCAATGACGTCGAACGAACGCGGCCGGGTCAGGAGATGCTGAAACGTCACGTCGGCGATGTAGTCCTGGATCAGGATCTTGCCCGGGGGGACCTTTCCCCCGTGCCGCTTCTCAACCTCGTCCCACGGGATCGTCCGATCCCCGAACTCCTCGCGCGCCAGTTCGTAACCCCACTGGGCGAACGCCCCTTCGGTGTACTTCATGATATTGCCCTTGTGCACGATCGTGACACTCCGCCGGCCGTGATCGATCGCGTAGGCGATGGCCTTCCGCACCAGCCGCTTGGTGCCAAAGGGACTGATCGGTTTGAGCCCGACCCCCGCTTCCGGACGAATCTTCCACTTGAACTCGCGGCCGACAAAGTCGATCAGTCGCTTCGCCTCCGGCGTGCCGCTGGCAAACTCGAACCCGACGTAGATGTCCTCGGTGTTCTCACGGAACACGACCACGTCGATTTGCTCGGGGTGCCGAACGGGGCTCGGGACTCCTTCGAAGTAGCGCACCGGGCGGACGCAGGCGTAGAGATCGAGCTGTTGGCGAAGCGACACGTTCAGGCTGCGGAATCCGCCGCCGATCGGGGTGGTCAGTGGCCCCTTGATCCCGACCGCGTAGTGCTCGAATGCCCGGAGGGTGTCATCCGGCAGCCAGGTGCCGAACTGATTGTGCGCCTTCTCGCCGGCGAACACCTCGAACCATACAATCCGCCGCTTCCCCCCGTAGGCCTTGCGCACCGCGGCGTCGAGCACCCGCACCGTCGCCCGCCAGATGTCCGGACCGGTCCCGTCGCCCTCGATGAAGGGGATGATCGGGGTATCGGGCACGTGGAGCCGGCCCTCGCGGACCTCGATGCGGTGACCCTCTTTCGGCGGGGTGAGCGTCCCCAATGTCGACATGGCCTCCTAGGATCCCCTCGGTTCTTTCTTGCTGCCGAAGAGCCGGAGGAGCGCCCGCCACGGATCGAAGTAATCGTCCGCCATCCGCTCCTTCAGCGGAATAATCGCGTTGTCGGTGATGTGAATGTGCTCCGGGCACACCTCTTCGCAGCACTTCGTGATGTTGCAGAACCCGATCCCCCCCCCACCCTTCAGCAGGTCGGTGCGGGAGAGGGTATCCTTCGGATGCATCTCCAAGGCGGCGATCCGCACCATGAACCGCGGACCCATGTACCGGTCGAGCCCGTCGTGCTCCCGCAGGACGTGACAGACATCCTGGCAGAGGAAACATTCGATACACTTGCGGAACTCGAAAAGCCGGTCCACATCCTCCGGGTGCATGGTCCACGGCCCGGGATCCTTAGGATCCGGGGTAAACGGGGGGATCTTCTCGTTCATCCGGTAGTTCCAGGAGACGTTCGTCACGAGGTCTTTGATCAGCGGGAACACCTTGATCGGCCGGACAACGATCGGCCGGGCACCGAACTCATCGACACGGGTCTTGCACATCAGCCGCGGCCGTCCGTTGATCTCCGCACTGCAGGACCCGCACTTGGCGGCCTTGCAGTTCCACCGGCAGGCCAGCGTGCCATCCAGGTGCCCCTGGATGTAGTGGATCCCGTCGAGGACCACCATGCCCTCGGTGATCGGCACCGCATAGGTGACGAGATCCCCCCCCTTGGCATCGCCTCGGAACACCTGGAACGTGGCATCCCCCATTCGCAACCCCTTCTCCCGTCCTCCGTCCAGTCGATGCCCCCCGGGGCTAGTTCTTGACCAAGGCGATGAGCTCCGCCGGCATCTGCGGCACGGGGCGGGTGGTCACCGTCATCCCACCGCCGTCCTTGCGGACCACGACGTTCTTGGTCCCCCAGTCCGGGATCTGCTCGACGAAGTCCAACCGCCAGTGCGCCCCGCGGCTCTCCGCGCGCTCGATCGCCGACCGGAAGATCGCCTCGCATAACGTGAGCATGAAGCGCACGTCCCTGGTCATGTGCCACCCGGGGTTGAAGAGCATCGACCCGGTGGCCCGGAGCTTCTCCGCCCGTCGCTGCAGCGCGAGAATCTTTCCAAGGCCATGGTCGAGTTCCTCCCCGGTCCGGGCGATCCCGGCGTGGGTGCCCATCACTCCCTGGAGTTCCTCGTGAATGGCAAAGGGATTTTCCCCTCCGCCGTTCTCGAACGGACGCAGCATCAGCGTCCGCTCGTCATCGACCTGGCGCTCGTCGACCCGCGGGATGGCGAGGAGGCCTTTCGCGTACGCCGCGGCGTGCTCGCCCGCCCGCTTCCCGAACACCAACAAATCTGAGAGCGAGTTTCCCCCCAACCGGTTCGCCCCGTGCAGCCCCGCGGCGACCTCGCCGGCGGCGAACAGGCCGGGCACGGTCGACGCGCCGGTTCCGGCCTCGACCCGAACGCCCCCCATCACATAGTGGATCGTCGGGGCGACTTCCATCGGAGACTTCGTGATGTCAATATCGGCGAGTTTGAGGAACTGCTCGTACATGCTGGGCAGCTTCTTCTTGATGAATTCGGCGCCGCGGTGGCTGATGTCCAGGAACGCCCCCCCGTGGGGAGTCCCCCGCCCCGCCTGCACTTCCTTATAAATGGACCGCGCCACGACGTCCCGGCTGCTCAACTCCATCTTCTTGGGGTCGTAGCGCTCCATGAACCGCTCACCGCTGGCGTTCCGGAGCAGACCGCCCTCGCCTCGCACCGCCTCGGTGACGAGGATGCCGCGCACTCCCGGAGGCCAGACCATGCCGGTCGGGTGAAACTGCACCATCTCCATGTCCATCAGTTCGGCCCCGGCATCGTAGGCCATGGCACAGCCGTCCCCCGTGCACTCCCACGAGTTGCTGGTCACGTGGAAGACCTTTCCCCAGCCGCCGGTCCCCAGGACCACCGCCTTCGCCCGGAACAGCACGAACCGGCCGTCCTCACGCCGGTACCCGAACGCCCCCGCGATCCGTTCCGCGTCCCGGAGGAGACGGGTGATCGTGACCTCCATGTAGACCTTGATCCCGCTGTGCACGGCCTTGTCCTGGAGTGTGCGGATTAACTCCAACCCGGTCCGATCGCCCACGTGGCAGAGCCGTCGGTAGGTATGGGCGCCGAACGGCCGTTGGAGAATCTTTCCGTCCGGGGTCCGGTCGAAGAGCCCACCCCAGCGCTCCAATTCGTAGACGCGCTCGGGCGCCTCCTTGGCGAAGATTTCCACCATCCGGTAATCGTTGATCATCTGGCCGCCGCGCATCGTGTCCCCAAAGTGGACCTGCCAGTTGTCTTTGGGATCGACGTTGCCCAACGCCGCCGCGATGCCGCCTTCGGCCATCACCGTGTGTGCCTTGCCGAGGAGGGATTTGCAGACCAGGCCGACCGAGAGTCCGGCCTCCGCCGCCGCGATCGACGCGCGCAGACCCGCCCCTCCCGCCCCGATGACCAGGACGTCGTGCTCGAAGGCTTCGTACCGATCCGCCACTCCTCGCGCCTCCTGGAAGAACCCGCCCGGGCCCCTTCGCTAGAACAACTTCAGATCGGCGATTATCCCGGCGCCGAGCAGCCGGACGTAGACGTCGGCGGCGATCACGGAGAAAAGGCTCGCCCACGCCCATGGGGCGTGCCGGTGGTTCAATAGAGTCACCCACGACCATAGGCGAAAGCGGAGGCGCCCCCCGGCCGCGCACGAGTAGCAGTCGAGGTTTCCGCCCACCATATGCCGAAACGCGTGGCAACCTAGTGTGTATGCGGAGAGCAGTACGACGTTGACAAGGAAGATCAGCGACCCGAGGTGCACGCCGAAGTGTCCATCAAAGTCGAACGCACGCACCGCATCGACCCACAGGAAGACGAGAACGATCAAGGCAGCGTAGAGAAGATAGCGGTGGAGATTGTTCAGGAGGAAAGGGAACGCCGTCTCGCCTGCGTATCCCCGCCGGGATTCCGCGACCATGCACGCGATCGGGTCGGCAAAGTAGGACCGATAGTAGGCCTTGCGGTAATAGTAGCACGTGGCCCGAAAACCCGCCGGAGCCCACAGCACCCAGAACGCCGGCGAGATCGGGATGGCGGCGATCGTCACGGGGGGAGAGTAGAACGGCGAGAGGTAGGGAGCTACGTACCCGTGTCCTTGAAACGCGACCCAGGTCGCGTAGACCACAAAGCCAGAGAGGATCGTGACGGTGGCCGCCGGTTGAAGCCACCAGGGGAGGGACGAGGCAGGCGAATGCGTTGCCGCGTGATCGGCCATCGATCTCTACCTAAGGCCTGACGTCGGGAACTGCGGGGGTATTCCGTCCCGCGGGTCTGGTTTCCTCCCGCACGAGCACGCGCGGTATACTGATGTCGACAGGAACACAGGGTGCGGAGGAAACACGATGAGCACGGATGGACAGCAGCGGATCGAACACGACGCGCTTGGAGACGTGCGCGTGCCGGCGGACGCGTATTACGGTTCGCAGACAGCGCGGGCGATTGAAAATTTTCCCATCAGCGGCCTCCGACTCCCCCGCGCCTTCATCGCGGCGACCGCGACGATCAAGCGAGCGGCGGCGGAAGTCAACGCCGGCCTCGACCTCCTAGATCCCAAGATCGCCGCGGCGATCGCTCAGGCGGCTCAGGAAGTCATTGAAGGAAAATGGGACGCGCAGTTTCCGATCGACGCATTTCAAATGGGCGCCGGCACGTCGCAGAATATGAACACGAACGAGGTCATCGCGAACCGCGCGATCGAGCTGCTGGGGGGCGCACGGGGCAACTACCAGATCGTCCATCCCAACGACCACGTCAACATGGCCCAGTCCACCAACGACGTGACCCCAACGGCGATCCGGCTCGCGGCCCTGATGACCCTCGGCGACCTCCTGGCGGTGCTTGAGACATTAGTGGAAGCCCTGGGCCAGAAGGCGCATGAGTTCGACGGCGTTGTGAAAGCCGGCCGGACTCACCTTCAGGACGCCGTACCGGTGCGGTTGGGGCAGGAATTCGGGGCGTACGCGATGGCGGTCGCCAACGATATCGAGCGCATCAAGAACGCCCGGGAGCGCCTGCTCTATCTCGGGATCGGGGGAACCGCGACCGGGACCGGCCTGAACGCCGATCCCCAGTACCACCCCCGGATGGTGCGCCGGCTTTCGGAGCTGACGGGTCTGCCGCTTCGGGGGTCCGGGAATCTCTTCGAGTCGATGCAGAACACCGCCGATGCGCTGGAATGCTCAGCTGCGCTCCGAACACTCGCCGCGACCCTCGCCCGGATCGCCAACGACCTGCGGTTGATGACATCGGGGCCGAATACCGGACTCGATGAGATCCGCCTGCCCCCGGTCCAGCCGGGTTCGTCGATCATGCCGGGCAAGGTGAACCCCTCCATGGCCGAGATGCTGAACATGGTGTGCTTCCACGTCATGGGGAACGACCTCACGGTGCTCCTCGCCACCCAGGCGGGGCAGTTGGAGCTCAACGTCATGCTGCCGGTGATCGCCCTCAACCTGCTGCAGTCGATCCAGCTCCTTACCAACGGGGTGCGCGCGTTCACCGAGCGGTGCGTCCGCGGCATCACGGCCAACGAGGAACGGTGCCGGCATTGGGTGGAGCACAGCGCCGCCCTGGCGACGGCGCTCAACCCCTCCCTCGGTTACAGCAAGGTCGCCGAGGTCGTCAAGGAATTCGTGCGGACGGGCCGGCCGATTCGGGAGATCATTTTGGCCCGGGGGCTGCTCACCGAAGCCCAACTCAACGACATCTTGTCGGTGCGGGCGATGACCGAGCCGGGGATTCCGGGGAAGGCGGCCGGCCCGACCCGTGGCTGATGATCTTCCAGGCAAAGCCCACCCACCCGTGTCGGCGAGTTCACAGTGCCTCGACCGCCGCTAGAAGCGAGGTGAGCGATGCACTTTGATTTCTCCTCGATCATCTGGTTGTTCGTCATCGTCTCGCTGCTCCAACCGCTGCTGACCCGGCAGTGGCAGCAGACGGCCCGGCTGCGGGTGTTTCAGCAATTGGAGCGCACCCGGAACAGCCGGGTCATCGCGCTGATCCACCGCGAGGAGACGATGAACCTGCTGGGGTTCCCGCTCGTGCGCTACATCGACATCCAGGACTCCGAGGAGGTGCTGCGGGCGATCCGGCTGACCCCGCCGGACCTGCCGATCGACGTCATCCTGCACACCCCGGGAGGCCTGGTGCTCGCGGCGGAGCAAATCGCACGGGCGCTCCGCGACCACCAGGGCCGGGTGACCATGTTCGTCCCCCACTACGCGATGTCCGGAGGGACCCTGATCGCGCTCGCAGCCGACGAGATCGTCATGGACGCCCACGCCGTCCTCGGCCCCGTCGATCCTCAACTGGGGAACCATCCCGCGGTCTCGATCGTCGCGGCCGTGGCCCGCAAGCCGATCGAACGGGTCGACGACGAGACACTGATCCTCGCCGACGTTGCGCAGAAGGCCCTCCACCAGGTCCGCACCGTTGTCGTCGAGTTGGCTTCGAGGCGCCTCCCTGCCGAGCGTGCGGAGGCGCTGGCGACCAGCCTGGCCGGGGGCACGTGGACCCATGACTATCCGATCACCGTCACGGAGGCGCGAGGACTGGGATTTTCGGTGTCGACGGAAATGCCGCGGGCGATCTACGACCTGATGCAGCTCTACCCGCAGGCGGGCCGGCGCCGTCCGTCGGTGGAGTACATCCCGCTGCCGTACCGGTCGCCGGCGGCCCCGCTTCCCCACCGCCAGGATCACAAGTAGGGCCCGCTCGCTAGCGGCCGGGCCTCCACACGACGTCGGGGCGCCCGGCCGCGAGGTTGGCCGCGCGCGCCAGCACGAAGAGCAGATCGGACAGTCGGTTGACGTACTTGAGGAGCTCCGGGTTGATCGGCTCCAGCGCGGCGAGCTGCACGATCTGCCGCTCGGCGCGACGCGCCACCGTTCGGGCATGGTGCAGTGCCGCCGCACCCGGGGTGCCTCCCGGGAGAACGAATTGGCGCAGGGGCGGGAGGCGATCCTCAAACCGATCGATCTCCCGCTCCAGCCCGGCGATCTGATCGGCGGACATCCTGACCACGTGAGACGCGGCCGAAGACGCGGCCGCGGGGGTGGCCAGCTCCGCGCCGAGATCGAACAGGTGATGCTGCAGCACCTCGAGGAGCCCGTCGATCTCCGGATCGCAGCCGGCGGCGCGCGCCAGCCCCAGGACGGCGTTCAGTTCGTCGATCGTGCCGTACGCCCGGACCCGCGGGTCATCCTTCGAGACGCGGGCCCCCCCGAACAGGCTGGTATCCCCGCCGTCTCCGGTCCGGGTATAGATGCGCGTCACGGCGCCGGCCTATTCGTCGGCGGCCACGGCCTGCCGCCGGTGTGCTGCGCGCCCGGCCTCGGCGGCGCCCGGCCTCGAAGCCAGGTAGGTGCCGAACCAGGCCAGGATGTGGCGGAGCCGCTCCACCCGATGCTTGGGCTGCCCGTTTCGGGAGAGATCGTGGCTCTCCCCCGGGAAGCGGACGAAGAGCGTGGGGGTCCCCTGTTTCTTGAGCGCGATGAACAACTGCTCCCCCTGCTCGATCGGACAGCGCAGATCGCTCTCGCTGTGGAGAATCAACAGGGGGGTCCGCATCTGGCGCACGTAGGTGATCGGCGATCGCTCGAGGTAGAATCCGGGGGATTCCCACGGATCGCCCGGATATTCCCAGAACCCCTTCTGATAGGCAAGGTCCGAGGTCCCCCACTGACTGTAGGCGTTGCTGATGCTCCGCATCGTCACCGCGGCCTTAAAGCGCTGCGTATGACCGACGACCCAGTTGGTCATGAACCCGCCGTAGCTCCCGCCCGCCACACCGAGCCGGTCGGGGTCGATCCAGCTGTACGCGCCGACCGCGTGATCGAGCCCGCGCATGAGATCCTCGTAGTCCTTACCACCCCAGTCGTGACGCGTCCCCGCGGTGAATGCCTGCCCGTACCCCTGGCTTCCGCGTGGATTCATGTAGACCACACCGTACCCGGAGGCGGCGAGGAGCTGAAACTCATGGAAAAATCCGTTGCCGTACGCTCCGTGCGGTCCGCCGTGAATCTCCAGGATTGTGGGAACCCGCTCACGCTGGCCCGGGCCGGTGGGGCGCAGCACCCACCCCTCGATCCTCCACCCGTCCGCGCTGGAAACCTGGAACCGCTCCGGAACGGAGAGCGCCAGGGTCCGCAGGAACGCCCCGTTCAGGTCCGTGATCCGCCGCAGCGGGCCCGCCGCCGGCCCAAGGTCCTGCACTACGATCTCCCCTGGCGTCAGGGGATCGCTCTCGATGCACGCCGCTCGAATCGCCCGGCGGTCCAGCGAGCATCCTATCAGTTCGTGATCGCCCTGGGTCTCCTGGCGGACCGCGCCGCCTGCCGCCGCCACTGACGCAATCTGGGTATTGGCGCCGTCGGCATACAAGAAGGAGATCCGCGAGCCATCGGGTGCCCACGTCAGCCCTCCCGCGCCGGGGTGGGCGCGGACGTCGGAGATCACATGATGGCCGATGCTGCGGTCGAACTCGCGTGTCAGGCAGACCGGATCACCGCCGCTGGCGGAGACCACCCAGACGGCTGAATTCGTCGCTCCCCGGCAGGCATTATCGTGCCCGGCGTACGCGATCCGCGTCCCGTCGGGGGACCACGCCGGCACGCTGACCGGACCGATGCCCCCGGTCAGACGCCGCGGCACCCCCTCGCCCTCGGCGGCCACCACCCAGATATCCGTGACATTGGTGAGATCGGCGTTCGGATCGGGGTTGGCGGCATACGCAACCCAGCGCCCGTCGGGCGACCAAGCCGGGTTCACGTGATCGCACTCCTCACGGGTAAGCTGCCGGGCCTCCCCACCGCCGGCGGGCACGGCGAGCACCTGCTTCCATCGCCCGTCCCAGAACCCCTCACCATCGAGCTTGTAGCGCAAGCGCGAGATCACGCGCACGTCGCTCTCGTCCGGCCCCGGCTTAGGTTGGGGCTTGGCCACCACGGCCAGCCAGCCGCTGTCCGGGGACCAAGCCAGCTCGGAGGGGGCGAGCGGGCCCGACGTCACCTGACGTGCCTCGCCCCCCTCCACCCCAATCACCCAGACCTGCTTCTCCCCGCTGCGGTCTGAGATGAAGGCGACCTGGGCCCCGTTGGGGGACCACCGGGGAGTTGTGTCCTTGCCTGCGGCGCTGGTCAGTTGCCACGGTGCGCGCCCATCGACGGGGGCGATCCACAGGTGGCTCCGGTAGCCGTTCGTCGCAACGTCCCCCGTCGTCACGGTACAGACCACCCGAGCTCCATCGGGAGACAGCTGCGGATCGTTGAGGATCTTGAGCGCGAAAAGATCTTCGATCGTGATCGGGCGCCCGGAACGGACACCCTGGTCACGAGGGCTCATCACGGCATCTCCTCCTCTTCTCTGTCCCTCGTTCGGGAAACGGCGCGCAGGACCGGGGCCGCCGCGTTCAAGGGGAGCACGGCCTCGCCCTTTCCTGTTCTTCGGGGGGCGCCCCCCTCCCTCCGGAATGCGCGCCCGCACAACGGCAGCCGGCGGAGAGGCCGGAGAACTCGCCGAGGAGCTCGCGGTCACCGCCCCAGGGCAAGCCGCTGGGAGAGCTGCGCCGGAAGATTGTGGGCCGCCATTTTCTCCTGGGTCGTCGCGATCGGGTACGAAAGCCGGTGCAGGGTGGCGGTGAGCGGTTCGGTCTCCAGGATGAGGTAGGACGCGCGGGGGTCACCGTCCCGGGGCTGGCCAACGCTTCCCACGTTGACGATGTGGCGGTCCGAACTGGCGAGACGCATCCGTTTCCCGTCCGGCAGGGCCCGGGCGCTCAGCGTCCCATCGGCCTTGAGAACGAACGCACCCGGCACGTGGGAATGCCCAACCAGACAGAGCGAGAAGGGGTGCTCGGAGAAAATGGCCAGGGAAGTGGGGAGATCGAGGATGTACTCTTCGATCGGATCCCGCGGGCTGCCGTGGACCGCGAGAAAGTCGGGATCCTCCAATCTGTCGGGCAGGGTCATGATCCACCGCCGGGTCTCGTCGGTCACGACCTCGATCGTCCACTCGATCGCCGCGCGCGCGAGCGGGCTGAAGGCGCTGATGTCGAGCGCGCCGACGGCCGCGCGGTCGTGGTTGCCGGCGATCGTTCTTCCCCCGAGCTCCCGGATGCGCGACGCGCACTCGTTGGGGTTGGGCCCGTAGCCAACGGTATCGCCGAGACACAAGAAGGCGTCGGGGCGGTGCCGGCCCGCGTCGGCCAGCACCGTTTCCAGCGCCTCGAGGTTGCCGTGCACGTCGGAGAGGATGGCGTATCGCACGGGGAGGGAACGGCCTAGCGTCGCCGCTTCGCGAGTTCGGCAAACACCTCGCCAGGGCTCACCCCAACGAACACCAGGAGGGCCAGCGTGTGGAACCAGAGATCGGCGACTTCCTCAACAAGGCGTCCGCGGGTCTCCTTCCGGGCGGCCCGAGTCACTTCCGCGGCTTCTTCCATGATCTTCTCATTCAGCCGGGCCAGCCCCTCCGAGAACAGCCGGGTCGTGTAGGACCCTCCGCGGGGCGTCGCGCGGCGGTCGCTGAGCACGGCCGCGATCTCGCTGAGGACCTCGGCGTCACCGCGGCCGGGTCGCTCGGCCCGGCCCTCCGGCTCCACCGCTGTAGAGTCGACGGCGATGGCCGCCTCGCCGTCTCGCTGCGCGACCCCCCGGTAGAAGCAGGAACGGTGCCCGGTATGGCACGCCGCTCCCGTTTGCTCAACCCGAAGCAGCAGCGCGTCGCCGTCGCAGTCCGCCCGAACCTCCGTCACGCGCTGAGTGTGCCCCGACGTCTCGCCCTTACGCCAGAGCTGACGTCGGCTGCGGCTCCAGTACCATCCTTCTCCGGTCTGCAGGGTCCGACGCAGGGCTTCCCGATCCATGTGCGCAACCATCAGCACCTCGCCGCTGGCGCTATCCTGCGCCACCACGGCCACCAGCCCGTCCGCATCGAACCGTATGCTTCCGCTCTCGTCCATCTCACGGTCCTCCCGTTCACCGGCGAACAGGGATCCTCGCGGCGGCCATCTCGGCCTTCGCCTCGGAGATGCTGTACCGCCGGAAGTGAAACATGGACGCGGCGAGCACGGCATCCGCGTCCGCGTGCTCGATGACCTCCACGAAGTGCCGGGGATGGCCCGCGCCCCCCGAAGCGATGACGGGCACCCGCACCGCTTGCGTGACGGCCCGGGTCAGGGCAAGATCGTACCCGTCTTCGTGCCCGTCCCGGTCCATGCTCGTGATCAGCAGCTCCCCCGCCCCCAGGTCCACGGCCTGGTGGGCCCAAGCGACGGCGTCTCGATTCGCCGGTGTCCGGCCCCCGTGCGTGTAGACTTCCCACCGCCCGGGCGCCTCCTGGCGCGCGTCGATCGCGACGACGATGCACTGGCTGCCGAAGCGCAGGGCCGCCTCCCGAATCAACTCGGGCCGCTGAATCGCCGCCGTGTTCAGGCCGACCTTGTCCGCGCCGGCGTTCAGCATCCGGCGGAGATCTTCAACGGTACGCAGGCCGCCGCCCACCGTGAACGGGATCGTGAGCGTGTCGGCCGTCCGCCGGACCACCTCCTCCATGATCCCGCGTCGCTCGTGGCTGGCCGTGATGTCCAAGAAGACGATCTCGTCGGCACCCTCGCGATCGTACAAGACCGCCAGTTCAACCGGGTCGCCCGCATCGCGCAGGTTCACGAAACTCGTGCCCTTGACGACCCGCCCTGCGTCGACGTCGAGGCAGGGGATCACTCGCCGCGCCAGCATCGCTTCACGCGGCCGCGGCCAAGAGGTCCTCGAGCCGGACGCGCCCCTCGTAGAGGGCCCGGCCGACGATGACGCCCTCCAGCCCCCGGGCCTCGAGCGGCCGGAGGCGCCGGATGTCGCCGGCCGAAGCGATCCCGCCGGCGGCGATCACCGGGACGTCGACCTCGCGCAGGATTTGTTCGATGGCGCCGACGTTCGGCCCCGCCAGCATCCCGTCCGCGCCGATGTCCGTGTAAATGATCCGCCGGGCGCCCGCCGCGACGACCTGCGTGGCAACGGCGGACGCGGACAGTCCGGTGCGGGTCACCCACCCCTCCGCCGCCACCTCGCCGCCCCGCGCATCGATCCCCACCACCACCCGGTGGCCGAACCGCGCGCACGCTTCCTCAAGCACGTCCCGACGGGACAGGGCGGCGGTTCCCAGGATCACCCGCGCGGCCCCCGCTTCCAACCACCGCTCGACCGTCCCCAAATCCCGCATCCCTCCCCCCACCTGGACCGGGATCTCCACCGCGGCGATCAGGCGGCGGATCGCTTCCGCGTTGATTTGGATGCCGGTAAACGCGCCGTCAAGGTCGACGACGTGCACCCAGGGGGCGCCGCAGGCCATCCACCGACGGGCCGCGGCGGCCGGGTCGTCGTCGTAGAGATGCTCACGGTCAGGCGCCCCCTGAACGAGCCGGACGCACCGTCCGCCGCGCACGTCAACCGCCGGCAGCACCAGCACCGACAGCCCACCGAGCGAAGTTGGTCAGCATCCGGATGCCGGCCGCCCCCGACTTCTCCGGGTGAAACTGGGTGGCCCAGACGTTGCCGCTGCCGACGACGGCGGCCAGCTCCCCGCCGTAGTCGGCCGTGGCCGCCACGAGCGCGGGATTCCCGGGAATCGCGTGGTAGGAATGGATGAAATAGACGTACATCCCCGCCGCGCAGCCGTCCAGGAGTGGGGACGGGCGAACGATGTTCAGCGCGTTCCACCCCATGTGGGGAGTCTTGACCCCGGTGGAGAGGCGGACGACCCGACCGGGGAGCAGGCCGAGCCCCCTGTGGACGCCGTCCTCCTCGCTCTCCTCAAACAGCACCTGCATCCCGAGGCAGATCCCCAAAAACGGCCGCCCCGAGTCGACGAAAGCCAGGATGCGCTCGACGAATCCCGCGTCCCGCAGGCGCGCCATCGCCGGGCCAAACGCGCCGTCTCCGGGGACGACCAGCGCATCCGCCTCGGCCAGGGAGCGCGGCGAGTCGGTGACGCAGACCTCGAGCCCTTGGCGCTCCAGTCCGCGCCGGATGCTCCGGAGGTTGCCGGCGCCGTAGTCCACGATCGCGATCATGCGAGCGTCCCCTTGGTCGACGGGATGCCCGGGACCCGCGGATCCACCCGCGTCGCCCGGTCGAGCGCCAGGGCAAACGCTTTGAAAACCGCCTCGATGATGTGGTGTGCGTTCCGCCCGTGCAGGAGCAGGAGGTGCACGGTGATCTCGGCGTTCATCACGAACGCCCGAAAGAACTCTTCGGTGAGGTCCGTGTCGTAGTCCCCCAACCGCTGGCGGGGCACGGGGATCGCATAGTGGAGATACGGTCGCCCGCTGACATCGACCACGGCCAGGACCAACGCCTCATCGAGCGGCGCGTACTCTGAGGCGTAGCGGTTGATCCCCGCGCCGTCCGCGAGGGCTTCGCGCAGGGCCCGGCCGAGCGCGATGCCGACGTCTTCCACGGTGTGGTGCGCGTCAACCTCCAGGTCCCCGCTGGCGTCGACGGCCAGGTCAAATCGCCCGTGCCGCGCGAGCTGGGCGAGCATGTGGTCGAGAAACGGGAGCCGCGTGCTCCCGGTGTGGGCCCCCGTGCCGTCAAGGTTCCACGTCACCTCAATGCGCGTCTCCGCGGTCGCGCGGGCCACACGGCCGACGCGGCTCATGACGGCTCCCTCCGGGCCCGCACCGCGAGCACGTGCGCCGGGAAGTCCTCGTACTGGCCGAGCCGTTCGACCACCGGCCGCACGCGATCGAGCCCGGCGGCGTCGAGGTGCGCGATCGACGTCGCCTTGAGATAGCTGAGCACGGTGACCCCCGAGGCGACGCGCGCGAAGCCGCTCGTCGGCAGCGCCGCCGGCACGCCGATCGCATAGTTGGCTGCGGAAAACGGGGTGTCCTGACCGAGCAGAACCTCGCCGGCGTGGCGAATCTGCAGCAGCGTGGCGAACGGATCTCGCGTCGCAATCTGCAGATGCTCGGGCGCGTAGAGGTTGGCGAACGCCACCCCCTGCTCCACGGAATCGACCACGAGCACGCCGCCGTACCGGCTCATCGCCGCCTCGGCAAACTCCCGGCGCCCGGCGGGGAGCTGCGCCAGATACCGGGGGAGGCGCTCCCCAACCTCGACCGCGAGCGACGCCGAGGTGACCAGAAGAATCGCAGCGGAGTCCGAACCGTGCTCTGCCTCGTTGAGGAGATCGAGGGCCAGCCGGTCCGGATCGGCCGTCTCGTCGGCCAGGATCATGGACTCGGTCGGGCCCAGGAAGGAGAGCAGGCGTACCCCGTAGGCCTGCACGGCGATCTGGGCGGCGGTGACGTAGGGGTTTCCCGGACCGCCGAGGAGTTCGACGCGTGGCAGCGTCCCCGTCCCAAAGGCCAGTCCGGCGATGCCCGCGACTCCGTTGCACCGAAACACCTGCGACACCCCCAACAGTTCCGCGGCGACGAGGACGGCAGGGTCCACGCCTCCGTCCTTTCGGGGGGGGACTACGACGGCGACATCGGTGACCCCGGCCACGATCGCCGGGGTCACCAGCGTGATCAATGTGGACGGGAACGCTCCCTTCCCGCTGGGGATGTACACTCCGACGCTCTCGACGGGAGCAAATTTGACGCCCGTGGTCAGGCCGGCCTCCAGCTCCTCGAGCCGCAGCGCGGCGGGACGGAGCCATTCGTTGAACCGCCTCGCCCGGTCGATGCTGACGGCGAGGGCCGTCCGGAGCCCGCCGTCCACGGCCTCGTGGGCGGCGCGGAACTCCTGGCGGTCCACCCGGAGGCGATCCGAAGACAGGGTCACGCCGTCATGCCGCTGCGTCTGCTCCACGATTGCGGGGTCCCCCCGCTCCCGGACGTCCTCCACAATCGCACGCACGTGGGCGGCGCGGTCGGCGTCGAACACGTCGGCCCTCGACCGCTGCAGAATCTGCCGCAACCGTCCCGGAGAAACCTCTGCCAGCCGTTGAATCTCCACCCCCGGCCTCTCCTTCTACACCGATGATCGGGCCCGCGCCGAGGCCGCCTCTCGCATTCGCTCCACCACGGTCCGCACCGCCTCCGCCCGGGTTCGCAGGCTCACCCGGTTGACGACCAGCCGCGCCGAGGAGCGGAACACCTCTGTCACCTCCAGGAGATGGTTCTCCACCAGCGTGCGGCCGGTCATCACCAGGTCGAGAATCCCGTCCGCCACCCCCACCTGGGGAGCCAGCTCGACGGTCCCGTTCATCTCGACGACCTCCACCGACCGCCCCTGCCCCCAGAAGTACCGCTCGGTGACCCGCGGGTATTTGGTGGCGATCCGAATCGGGCTCAGCGCCTCCCACCCCGCGGCTTTCTCCTCGGGGAACGCGACGATGCCGCGGCAAGCGCCGAAGCCGAGATCGACCAGCTCGTAGACATCCCGCCCCTGCTCGAGGAGCATGTCCTTACCGACGATCCCAAGATCGGCGGCCCCGTGCTCGACGTACGTCAGCAGGTCGGCGGGCTTGGCGATCAGGCATCGAACGTGCGGGTCCAGACATGGAAGAATGAGGCGGCGGGTCGTCCGCCACGTCTCCGCGGTCAGATAGCCCGCGGCTTCGAGGGTGCGCATCGAGTCCTCGAGCAGTCGACCGGAGGCCACCGCCACGGTCATGAGGCCCACGGCGCACTCCCATTCCCCGGGTGGCCGGCCAGCAGGTCGGCCACCGCCACCGACTGCTCGTGGCCGTCCGCGTCGCGGACGACGGCGCGCCCGCCGGTCACCAGCACCGCACGAGGCGTGCCGGCGGCGAACGCCCCCCGCGCCATCTCCTCCCACGGCCGCCCCAGGATCTCCACGGTCACGGACAGTTCCCGCTCCCGCAGCGCCCGAGCCAGCCGCAGCGCCTCGGTTCGGTCTTCGGCCGTAAACGCCACCGCCACATCGGCCGCCCCTCCCTCTTCGTCACGACTGGGAGATGCGGCGAGAACCCGGTCGACTCGCACCGCGAACCCGGTCGCGGGATACGGCGCGCCGAACCCTTCGAGCAACCGGTCATACCGCCCGCCGCCGAGCAGCGGAAAGCCCAGCACCGCGGTGTGTCCTTCGAAGACGATGCCGGTGTAGTAGTCGAAGTCGCGAATGATGCCGAGGTCCACCCGGACGGCGCCGCCCACCCCGTACGCTTCCAGTATCTCGGCCAGCGCTTCGAGATCGCGCAGCACACCCCGGGTCTCCCGCGTCTCGGCCACCCGACGCGCCTCCTGGATGGCGTGGGGACCGCTCAGCGTCGGCAGCGCCATCAACGCGTCGCCGCGCGCCGCCGGCACGCCGTAGCGATCCAGCGCCGCGCGGAGCCCGACGAAGTCTTTCTGGTACAGGAGCGCCCGCACTTCCGCGGCGCCCTCCTCCGACAGCCCCAGGGCGCCGAGCACGCCCCGAAGAAACCCCACGTGGCCGAGGCTGACCGAACATTCCACGGCACCCGACGCGGCCAACGCGTCCACGGCAAGGGCCACGATCTCCGCGTCGGCTTCCAGGGTATCCGACCCGATCAGCTCGGCCCCTACCTGCGGAAACTCCCGCAGCCGGCCCGACCCCGTCTCCGATCCGCGGAATACCTGCCCGGCGTAGGCCAGGCGTAGCGGCAGCGGTTGGGCGCGCAAATGGGTGGTGACCAACCGGGCGACCGGCGTCGTCATCTCCGGCCGCAGCGCGAGCAGTTCGCCGCCGCGGTCCACCAACTTAAACAGCCGATCCCCGGCCTCGGTGCCTTCCCCGCGGACCAGGGTGTCGAAATATTCGATCGTCGGCGTCACCACCTCGTGGTAGCCCCATCGCTGCATCCGCGAGATGATGCCGTCGGTGATCGTCCGCGCCCGCGCGGATTCATCGGGGAGGAGATCGCGCATCCCCGAAGGGATCTGTTGCCATCGTTCACGTCGCATCATGCCGGTCGGTTGGTCCTTTCTTTATCATGATAAAGCGATACAGTATCAAAGTGCCGTGTAATCGTAGCACACGCCGCGACGAGGTGTCAACCGTTCGGATGGAGTCCAACGAAGAAGCGCCCCGCCCCCACGGCGAAGCGCCGCGCACAGCCTAGGCACCCGGCGCCGATGGGTTGGTCGCGGCCCCCCTCGACCTCCCCCGCCGGATGTAGAGCACCGCAATCGCCAATCCCAGGATCAACGCGGCGGGCGGCCCGGCGTACAGGAGAAGGGCGGCGCCGCCGGGGTGCGGCTCGGCCAGGACGCTCTCCCCGAACTGCCCCACGAAGAACTGGAGGATCTGGTCCGGCGTCTCCCCCGCCGCCAGCTTTTCGCGGATGATCGTCTTCATTTCCCTCGCCAAGGTGGAGTCGCTTTCGGCGACGGTCTGGCCGACGCAGACCGGGCACATCAATTGGCGGGCCACGGCGTAGGCCCGGTCGTCAAGCGTCTCCGCCGATACGGCGGCAGCGGTGCACGCGATCGCGCAGAGGACCCAGGCGGCGAGGGAGGTCGCCCGCCTCACCGCCCCCGCCTCCGAGACGGGGCGGCGGACGGCTCGCCCAGGCGCTTCAACACCAGGACATACCCGTCGGCCCCGTAGGTCAGGTAGCGGCGCACGCGGCTGATCGTCGCCGAGGACGCGCCGGTGCGTGAAGCGATCTCCTGGTACGTCTTCCCGTGGGCCAGCATCCGCGCCACCGCAAACCGCTGCGCCAGCGCCTTGACCTCCCCGATCGTGCACAGATCCTCGAAGAAGCGGTAGCACTCTTCCACGGTCCGGAGCTGAAGGACCGCTCGAAAGAGCCCGTCAGCGAGGAGGTCGCGAAGTTTCGGATTGGCCACGCGAACGTCCCTTCAGCCCTGTGCTCGGTCGCCGGGCAGCTTTCGGACGGCCTTCGTAGATTGGGCGGTTTCTTCCTCCTCCGCACCGCGTCCGGCGTGCGCCGCGGCACCGCTCCGTTCGTGTGGCCGGAGCACCGCGACCACGGCGAAATTGAGCGGGGTGGCCACGCCGCACTCACGTCCCATCCGGACGACGGCGCCGCAGAGGGCGTCAAGCTCCATCCGCCGTCCCCCGGCGAGATCGTTGTGCAGCGACGAGAATGTGTGAAACCCCTTCCCCGCCACCAATTCTTCGGCGATCCGTATCTGTCGGTCGACCACTCCCGACAGCGGGATCCCCCGGGCCGCCCCCACCGCGGCGGCTTCTTCCATCAGCCCCCGGTACATCGTCCGCGACTCGGGGTGCCGCAACACCTCACCCACCGGCACGCGCGCCGACGCGGTCATCCCGGCGTTCGCGCAGATGAACACGAACTTCTCCCAAAGGCGCCGAACGATCTCGGTCGTTCCGTCCGCCCCAACACCTGCCCGCCGGAGTGTCCCCTCGATCGTGCGGACGCGCGGTGTCATGGATCCGTCCATCTCGCCAAAAACGATGTCCCCCGTCGGGCCGGTGTGCCGGATCACGCCGGGGGCCTCAACCGCGGCGGAGACATAGGTTACCCCGCCGAGAATGCGCCGGGGGCCGTAGATCGCCCCCAGGCGGTCCTCGGTCTCGACGCCGTTCTGCAGGCAGAGAATCGCGGTCTCGGGCCCGACCGCCGGGCGGATGACTTCCGCGGCCTCCTCAACGTCGTAGGTCTTGACGGCGAACACGATGAGGTCGACCGGGCCTGCGCCGTCCGCCCGCCCCGCCGCCTGCACCCGCAGCGCAAAATCGCCGTCCGGGCTAATGACCCGCAACCCGCGCGATCGCAGGGCCTCGAGGTGAGCGCCGCGAGCCACGAAGGTGACGTCCTCGCCGGCGCGCCGCAGGAGTCCCCCGAAGTACCCTCCGAGGCCGCCCGTCCCCATGATGAGCAGCTTCATTTCCTCACCTCACAGGCAGCGGCGCGCACCCTCGCCACCCATCCCCGCCGAAATCCCGCCGTTCCGGCGGAGTGCGCACCGACCGCTGCCAACCCGGCGGGACATCAGGAGCGGGTGTACGCCGGTCATGGTCGCGGCGGCCCGGAGACGGCCGGGTCACCGGCCGTGGATCAGGTGAGGCGGGCGAGCACCGCGTCGGTCATCGCCGCGGTGCCGAGGGCGGGTCGTTCTCCGGCGAGATCCGCGGTGCGACACCCGTCTCTGAGCGCCTTCTGGACGGCCGCTTCGATCGCCGCCGCGGGGGCCTCCTGGCCCAAGCCGTGGCGCAGGAGGAGCGCCCCGGTCAAGATCGCGGCGAGGGGGTTGGCGATCCCCCGCCCCGCGATGTCGGGGGCGGTCCCGTGCACCGGCTCGAACAACCCCGGGGGCTGGTCGCCCAAACTGGCGGAGGGCATCAGCCCGAGCGACCCCATCACCCCCGCCGCCTCGTCGCTCAGGATGTCGCCGAACATGTTCTCCGTCACAATCACATCGAACTGCTTCGGACGGTAGACGAGTTGGAGCGCGCAGTTGTCGACGAGCATGTGCTCGCATGTCACATCGGGAAACTCCCGCGCGACCTCGGTGGCGACCTCGCGCCACAGCCGGGAGGTCTCGAGCACGTTGGCCTTGTCCACCGAGGTGACCTTGCGGCGAGGGCGCCGGCGGGCCACCTCGCAGGCCTTGCGGACGACCCGGCGCACCTCCACTGCCGAGTACGGGAGGGTGTCCATCGCCACCGCCTCCGCCCCCTGGCCGGTCCGTGATTGGGCCCCGAAGTAGAGGCCCCCCGTGAGCTCGCGCACGATCAAGATATCGGCGCCCTCAACCACCTCGCGCCGAAGCGGCGAGGCGCTGAGCAGAGCCGGCGAGATGGTCGCAGGGCGAAGGTTCGCGTACAGCCCGAACGTCTTGCGCAGGGTAAACAACGCCTGCTCGGGGCGGAGCTCGCGCGGTCCCCGGTCCCACTTCGGGCCTCCGCACGCACCCAGCAGGATCGCCTCGGACCGCCGGCACAGGTCAATCGTCTTCTCCGGGATGGGGTGTCCCACCGCGTCGATCGCGCCGCCGCCGGCGAGCCCTTCCTCAAACTCCAAGCCGAGCTCGTACCGCCGGTCGACCTCCGCGAGGACCCGGACGGCCTCCGCGATCACCTCACGCCCGATCCCGTCCCCCGGAATCACCGCGACCCGCCTCGTCCGCCCCGCGTTCATGGGCGCACCCCGGCCCGGTCGCCCAGGAGCACGTACTCCAGGCTGTCGACGAGCGCCTGCCACGAGGCTTCCACGACGTTCTCGGAGACGCCCACCGTCCCCCAGGTCCGAACCCCGTCCGTCGATTGGATCAGCACGCGGACCTTTGCGGCGGTGGCGGCTCCGGCGTTCAGCACCCGCACCTTGTAGTCCACCAGCCGCACGCCGCGGATCTCCGGGTAGAATCGCTCCAGGGCCTTGCGCAGCGCGCGATCAAGCGCGTGCACCGGGCCGTTGCCCTCCGCCGCCGTGTGCTCCTCCTGGCCATCGACCGCGACCCGGATGCTCGCTTCGGCGGCGGCCTCGCCGTGCGGGCCTCGTTCCACCATCACGCGCAACCCCTTCAGCGTAAACGCGGGGCGATGCTGGCCCATGGTGCGACGCACGAGGAGCTCGAACGACGCCTCGGCCCCCTCGAATTGGAACCCGGCGTGCTCCAGGGATTTGAGCTCCGCCAGAATCTCCCGCACCTCCGGCCGGTCCTTGCTGAGGTCCAGCCCCATCTCCGCGGCCTTGTACAGCACGTTGGCCCGGCCCGAGAGATCGCTGACGACGACGCGCCGCTCGTTGCCCACGACCTCCGGAGGGATGTGCTCGTACGTCGGCGGGTGCGCCATCACGGCGCTGACGTGAACCCCACCCTTGTGGGCGAACGCGTTCTTGCCCACAAACGGCTGGTATTCGTCGGGGGCCATGTTGGCCAGCTCGCTGACGAGCCGGGAAAGCTCCCCCAACCGGCGGAGCGAGGCAGCCGGCACGCAGTCGTACCCGAGCTTCAGCTGGAGGTTCGGGATGAGTGAGACCAAGTTGGCGTTGCCGCAGCGCTCGCCGATTCCGTTGATCGTCCCCTGGACGTGAACGACCCCGGCGCGCACCGCGACGATCGCGTTCGCCACCCCGACCTCACCGTCATTGTGCGTGTGAATCCCGAGCGGCGCGGCGATCGCGCTCCGGGCGGCCTCCACCCCCGCCCGGATGTCGAAGGGGAGGCACCCGCCGTTCGTGTCGCAGAGCACGACGACGTCGGCGCCGCCCCGGTGGGCGGCGGTCAGCGTGGCCAGCGCGTACGCCGGGGTGGCCTTCCACCCGTCGAAGTAGTGCTCCGCGTCGTAGATGACCTCCGCGCCCCGGTGCTTGAGAAACCGTACGGAGTCTTCGACCATCCGAAGATTCTCCTCGAGCGTGGTGCGGAGTGCCTCCCGCACGTGGAGGTCCCAGGATTTTCCGAACACCGCGACCGCGGGGGTGCCCGCCGCGAGCATCACCCGCAAGTTCTCGTCCTGATCCGCCGGGGTGCCGGCCCGCCTGGTGCTGCCGAACGCGGTTACCTTCGCGTGGCGCCACGAATGGCGCCGGGCCTGCTCGAAGAACTCGAGGTCCCGGGGGTTGCTGCCCGGCCACCCTCCCTCGATGTAGTCAACGCCAAACTCGTCGAGGCGTTCGGCGATCCGCAGCTTGTCCGCAGCACTCAGGGTGATGCCGGCGCCCTGGGTCCCGTCCCGGAGGGTCGTGTCGTACAGGGCGATGCGCACGGAGGCCATCGGGGCTACCCGTAGACGTTCGTCATCCAGTGCTGCCGTTCGTAAATGATCTTGTTGACCGCGGCGACGTAGGCCTTCGCGCTCGCCTCGAGCACATCGGTGCTCGTCCCGCGTCCGATGAACAGCCCGTCCCCGTCCCGGACTTTGACGGTCGCCTCCCCCATCGCATCGGTCCCCCCGGTCACGGCCTTGATCGCGTAGTCGGCCAGCGACGGGGAGAGACCCACGATCGCGTTGATCGCGTTGTACATCGCATCGACCGGGCCGTCCCCCGTGGCCTCCTGGGTAAAGACTTCGCTCCCCCGCGCCAGGGTGATCTCGGCCATGGGCGCAAGCGTGCTGCTCGTCGAGATTCGAAACGCTTTGAGGGCGTAGGTGTGCGGGACGCCGCGGCGCTCGCCTTCCACAAGAGCGATGATGTCCTCGGTCGTCACTTGCTTCTTCTTGTCGCAGAGCGCCTTGAACGCCTCAAATGCCTGGCGCAACTCTCCTTCGGAGAGCCGGATCCCGTTGCCCTCGAGGAGATTCTTGAAGGCGTGCCGACCGGAGTGCTTCCCCAGCACCAGTTTGTTGCTCGGGATGCCGATCGCCTCGGGGGTCATGATCTCGTAGGTCTCCCGGTTCGCCAACACCCCGTGTTGGTGGATGCCGGCTTCGTGGGCGAACGCGTTGTCGCCGACCACGGCCTTGTTGGGTTGAACCGGAATCCCCGTAATCGCGCTGATCAGCCGGCTGACGCGGTAGATCTTCGTCGTGTCGATCGCCGTCTCGTGCCCGTAGTAGTTCCGGCGGGTATGCAGGGCCATCACGATCTCCTCGAGCGATGCGTTGCCCGCCCGCTCGCCGATGCCGTTGATCGTGCACTCAACCTGGCGGGCGCCCACCTGCACGGCGGCAAGCGAATTGGCCACGGCCAGCCCGAGATCGTCGTGGCAGTGCACGCTCCAGACCACCCGGTCGCTCCCGGGAATCCGTTCCATCAGCGACCGGAGCAAGGTGGCGTACTCCTCGGGGGTGGCGTAGCCCACGGTATCGGGGACGTTGATCGTCGAGGCCCCGGCCTTGATCGCCCCATCGAATACGCGGCACAGGAACTCCGGGTCCGAGCGGCTGGCGTCCTCCGCGGAGAACTCCACGTCGTCGGTAAAGCCGCGGGCGTAGCGCACGGCGTCGATCGACGCCTCCAACACCTGGTCGGGCGTCATCCGCAGCTTGTGCTCCATGTGAATCGGGGAGGTGGCAATGAAGGTGTGGATCCGCGGCCGTTCGGCCTCCCGCACCGCCTCGACCACCGCATCGATGTCCGCGTGGTTGGCCCTCGCCAGGCCCGCAATTGCCGTCCCCCGGACCTCGCGCGAGATCAACTTGACGCCCTCGAGGTCCCCCTTGCTGCTGATCGGGAATCCGGCTTCGATCACATCCACCCGCATCGCCGCAAGGGCCCGGGCGACCTCGAGCTTCTCCTCCGTGTTCATCGTGAACCCGGGGGACTGTTCGCCGTCCCGCAGCGTCGTGTCAAAGATCCGGATCGTTGCTCCCATGGCCCGTCCTCCGCGCGTCCCCCGTCGTCCGGGAGGCTAGCGCTTGGCTTTCGCTTCGGATTTCTTGGCCGCCGGCTTCGCGCCGCCGACGTCCCGCTTCAACCAGGGCATCATCGCGCGCAGTTGGCGCCCGATCTCCTCGATGGGATGATCGGCCTCCTGGCGGTACCGGGCGTTGAACACGGGGCGCCCGGCCTCATTCTCCAGGATCCACTCCTTGGCAAACGTCCCGCTCTGAATCTCGGCGAGAATCCGGCGCATCTCGGCCCGGGTCTCCTCCGTGATGATCCGCTTGCCCCGGGTGAAGTCCCCGAACTTGGCCGTGTTGCTGACCGAGTAGCGCATCAACCCGAGGCCGCCCTCGTAGATGAGGTCGACGATGAGCTTCATCTCGTGCAGGCATTCGAAGTACGCGATCTCCGGGGCGTACCCGGCGTTGACCAGCGTCTCGAATCCCGCCTTGATCAGCTCCGTGATCCCCCCGCAGAGCACCGACTGCTCGCCGAACAGATCGCTCTCGGTCTCCTCCCGAAACGTCGTCTCGATGACGCCGGCGCGCAGGCTGCCGATCCCGTGGGCGTAGGCCAGGGCGGTGGCCTTGGCCTTCCCGGTGAAATCCTGGTGGATCGCGAGCAGCGACGGCACCCCCTTCCCTTCCGCGAACATCCGGCGCAGCAGGTGCCCCGGGCTCTTGGGGGCGATCATGAAAACATCAACGTCCGGCGGCGGCACGATCTGGTGAAAGTGGATGCTGAAGCCGTGCGAGACCCCGATCGCCTTGCCCCGGGTCGCATGCGGCTGGATCTCCTCGCGAAAGACCCGAGCCTGAATCTCGTCCGGGATCAGGATCTGGATGATGTCCGCCTGCGCCGCGGCCTCCGGGACCGTGGTCACCTCGAGACCGTCCTGCTCGGCCTGCGCCCAGGATCGGCTCCCGCGGTAGAGGCCGACCACCACCGACATCCCGCTGTCGCCGAGGTTTTGCGCATGGGCGTGGCCTTGACTTCCGTAGCCGATCACGGCCACGCGCTTGCCCCGGAGGATATTCAGGTTGGCGTCCTGTTCGTAGTAGACCTTCGCGGGCATCGTTCCGCCCCTCCTCACGTAGGCTGGGTGCCCCGAACCAGGGTCACCTGGCCCGTGCGCACCATCTCGCGAATGCCGTACTTCTGCACCAGCGAGAGGATCGCGTCGATCTTGTCCGAACGACCGGTGACCTCCAGGGTCATCGTCTTCTCGGTCAGGTCGACGACGTTGGCCCGGAACACGTTGCAGATCTCCATGATCTCCATCCGCGTCGCCGGGGTCGCGTTGAGCTTGATCAGCGCCAGTTCCCGGTCAACGGTGCTGAAGCCGGTGACGTCGTTGACCTTGATGACCTCCATCAGCTTGTTGAGCTGTTTGATGATCTGCTCGAGGATCTCCGGTTCCCCCTCGACGGCGATGATCATCCGGGAGACGGTCGGCTGCTCGGTGACGCCCACCGCCAGGCTGTGGATGTTGTACCCGCGGCGCCGGAAAAGACCGGCGACCTTCATCAGGACGCCGGGGGCGTTCTCCACAAGCACCGAGATGGTGTGCTTCATGGGCCTGGGGGCCTCTCCGCGCGCGCCGCCCGGCAGGTCAACGACGGCGGTGCTCACTTTCCCTCGATGATCATTTCCTTGATCGACTGGCCGGACGGGATCATCGGGTAGCAGTTCTCCTCCGGCCGGCAGAAGAAGTTGACCAGGCACGGCCGGTCGGTGATCTCCAGCGAGCGTACGATCGCGGGGGCGACCTCCTCCGGCCGCCGGGCGGTGAGGCCGACCGCGCCGAACGCCTCGGCGACCTTGGCGAAGTCCGGATTCTGCAGGAAGACATGCGAGTACCGCTCCCGGTAGAACAGCTGCTGCCACTGCCGGACCATCCCCAGCGATCCATTGTTGATGAGGTAGATCTTGATCGGCAGGCCCCACTCCACCGCGGTGGCCAGATCCTGCAGCGTCATCTGGAATCCGCCGTCGCCGACGATCGCGCAGACGAGCGCGTCCGGGCGCCCGATCTGCGCGCCGAGCGCCGCGGGGAACCCGAACCCCATCGCGCCAAGCCCACCGGAAGTGACCCAGGTGCGCGGTTCGGTGGAGCGGTAGAATTGGGCCGCCCACATCTGGTGCTGCCCGACATCGGTGACGACAATGGCCTTCCCTTGCGTCGCGCGGTAGATCTCGTCGATCGCAAACTGGGGCAGGATCGCGTCCCCCTCCTGCCGGTAGCGGAGCGGGTAGCGGTCCTTCCATTCGGCGATCTGCCGGTGCCAGGCCTGGCAGTCCGGCGGCGTGACTTGAGCGGCAAGAACGCGCAGGGCTTCCCTGGCATCCCCCACGATCGGGACGTGCGCCGGCTTGTTCTTGCCGATCTCTGCCGGATCGATGTCGATGTGGATGAATTTAGCGTTTGGGGCGAAGTCCTTGAGCCGGCCGGTGACTCGGTCGTCGAACCGGACGCCCACGGCCAGGATCACGTCGGCGGCGTTTGTGGCGTAGTTGGCATAGGCCGTCCCATGCATCCCCAGCATCCCCAACGACAGTGGGTCGGTCTCGGGGAACCCGCCTTTGCCCATCAGCGTCGTGGTGACGGGGATGCGGGTCTTGCGGGCCAGCGCGGTCAGTTCGGCCGCGGCGTTGCTGCTGAGGACGCCCCCACCCGCGTAGATCACCGGCTGCGACGCCTGGCTGAGCAGCGAAGCCGCCGCGGCGATCTGATTCGGGCTCGGCACGGCCGGGGGGACTTTGCCGCTGCGCAGGGTGACCTGCTCGGGGAACTCGAAGTCCGCCTCGGTGGCGGCAATGTCCCTCGGGATGTCGACGAGCACCGGCCCCGGCCGCCCCGTGCCGGCGATGAGAAAGCACTGCAGCACCATCCGTGGCAGGTCGGCGGGGGTCTGCACGAGGCAGTTGTGCTTGGTGACGGGCATCGACATCCCCATCACGTCCGCTTCTTGAAACGCATCGGTGCCGATCACCTTGGTGCTGACCTGTCCCGTGATCGCGACGATCCCCGCGGAGTCCATCATCGCGTCGGTGATCCCGGTGAGCAAATTCGTCGCCCCGGGCCCCGAGGTGGCCATGCAGACGCCGACCTTCCCGGTCACCCGGTGGTAGCCGACCGCCGCGTGCGCGGCAACCTGTTCGTGGCGGACCAGGACGTGACGAATCTGACGGGCATCGTACAGCGCATCGTACAATGGAAGGGCGGCGCCTCCGGGATGCCCAAAGATCACCTCCACCCCGACCCGATCGAGGCATTCGATCAATGCGCGGGCCCCGGACATCCGCTTGATCGTGCTGGTCCCCGCCGTCCTCGTTCCTGGCACCGTCTGTCGGGCCATGATCCTCAATCCCCTTTCCCGCCGGAACTGCCAACGACGTCCCGAAAAAAATACAAACCGCGCGGAGTCCTCTAAGGACGGGACTCCCCGCGGTACCACCTTAGTTCCGCCCGGGCGTCGAGACCCGGCACGGCCCTCTCCCCCGTCTCGGTGGGTTCCGGCGGGTGCTACTCGGCGAACTCCTCGTCCGCCTTTGGTTCCCGCAGCTCGGAGATGAGAGTTCGCAGCACCGGATGCCGGTTCACACCTGACCCGGCTCTCTCGGATCCGGCGTGCTGCGTCCTGCTCTCGTCATTGCCTATATTCGTGGGGCTTTCGGAGAATGTACCAAACTCGCCCTGCTTTGTCAAGAAATTGCGGTCGGCTCGTGCGGATTCGGGATGTAGGCACGCGACACCTCGCGGGAGCACGGCGTGGTCGTCGCTGGCGTGATCTGGCAACGTCATCGCCCCACGGCCCCCGTCATATACGCGCGACCCACGAGGGCGGCGAGGAACAAGCAGAGGACGAGCATCCAGCGCGATTCCCTATACGCCTGGTCGTCCCTGGCAAAAGTCCATCGGAGGGTCCCACCAGGTCGGAGGCCGTAGAGGGCGATGAGTGTGAGCACGATGAGCCCACCGTACATGAGATGATACTCGGTCCGCGGGCGGGCGCCACGAGCGAGGAGGTCGATCCCGAGGATGCCTTGGATGCCCAGGGGAATCTGCGCCGCCCAGAGAATCCACCAGAAAATGTGCGGGAGGCGGGTGCGTCCGGTCAGGTCTCCGAAGAGCGCCAGCGCGACGCAGAGCCCGTCGCCGACGAGCGTGAGACCCATCAAGAGGAGAGAGGCGTGCCCGTGGATGAGACTCATCGAGGGACCACCATCCTAAGGTTCGTCCGGTCACCCATCGTTCCTCCCGAGCGGGATTGATGAGCGACCACGCCAAGCACGCGGTTCGGGCTCAATTCGGGCGTCAGGCGTCTTGGTATGCGGTCAGCGCCTTCCACAGCCAGTCCGAGGGGTTGGGCGAACTGATCCGGCTCGCGGCCCCCACTTCCGAGGCGTGCGCACTCGACGTCGCCACCGGCACCGGATTCACCGCCCTGGCGCTCGCTCCGCGGGTCGGTCGGGTCGTGGGGTTGGACCTCACCCTGGGAATGCTGCGGGAGGCGGGACGCCTCGCCGCAGATCGGGGAGTCTCCAATCTGACCCTGTGCCTGGGGGATGCCGAAGCCTTGCCGTTTTGGTCCAGCGCCTTCAACATTGTGACGTGCCGGGTCGCCGCCCATCATTTTCCCGATCTGCCCAGGGCGCTCGCTGAAATGGCGCGGGTCGTCAAGACGGGGGGACGGGTCGTCCTCGACGACACCTGTGCCCCGGAGATCCCGGAGCTCGCCCGGCTCATGAACGACTGGGAACTGCGGCGCGACCGATCGCACGTGGCGAATCATCCGCCCAGCCGGCTGCGCGCGATGCTCGAACAGAGCGGCCTGCGGGTTCGGGCGGCGACCATGACTCAGGTCCCGCAGGAGTTCGAGGACTGGGCTCAGCGGGGCGGCGTTCCGCGAGGTGAAGCGGCTGAACTCCGCGAGCAGATGCGCGGCGCGCCGCCGGAAGCTCAGGCCGCCTTTGCGATTCAAGTGGACGGCGACCGCCTGCAGTTTGCCTGGGATGAAATCGTCATCCTCGCCATCAAACAGTAGCTGACCGGACGGGACCGCCGCAGCGGCCGCGTCCCCGCGGCGCGCGAACCGCGATCAGGATAGGTACGCCTGGGCCAGCGCGGCGTAGAATCGGATCGCCTCTAGGTACGCCGGCAGCGCGACCCACTCGTCGGGTTGATGGCAGACACTCGCCTCGCCCGGCCCGTATACGACGACCGGCACCTTGAGCGCGGGCTGATACACCGAGGCATCCGTGAAGTACGCCAGCCCGACCGGCGCCCGTGGTGCCGTCCCGTCTCGCGTGACAACCTCCCGAGCCAGACGGACCACCGGAGCCTCAGGATCCGTCTGCACGGGAGGCCTGGACGTCAAGACCTCTACCTCGACCGGAAATCCCAGGTCACCCAGCGCCCCCCGCACGTCCCGCTCGAGACCCGCGTGATCCAATCCCGGCACCGTCCGCATGTCCACTTCCGCCCGACAGCGATCCGGGACGACGTTCACGGAGTGCCCTCCTTGGATCGTGTTGATGCTCATCGTCGCCTGCCCCAAGAGTGGATGGGCGTCGGCGGGCAGCCTAAACCGCTCGAGGCGGTCGATGACCCTGTGCATCAGCAGCAGCGCGTTCACGCCCCTTTCCGGCATCGCCCCATGGGCTGTCTGCCCTCGAGTCGTCAGCCTGAGCCAGAGCGCGCCTTTGTGCGCAATGGCCACTTCGCCTCCGGTGGGCTCTCCGACGACGATGGCATCGACCCCCGAGAGCCCTCCCGTGTCGATAAACGACCGGGCCCCCAGGCAATCCACCTCCTCCCCTGCGGAGGCGGCGAGGACGAGATCGCCACGCAGCGGCACGCCCCTCCGACGCAAGAGGAGCACCGCCAGCACCATCGCCGCGAGGCCGGATTTCATGTCGCAGGCGCCCCGCCCATACAGTCGATCGCCGGCGAGATCGGCGGACCACGGACCGTGCTGCCAGGGCGCCTCTCCCGGCGGGACGGTGTCGGTGTGGCCGCTCAGGACAAGCGTCGGACCACCCCCGCTCCCGCGGAGGCGCGCGACCAGGTTGGCGCGGCCCGGGGAGAGCCGGTGCAGCTCCACGGGAAGCCCCTCCCGCTCAAATCGCCGGCTCAGCAGGGAAGTCACCCGCTCCTCGTTGCCCGGGGGATTGACGCTCTCCGCCCTGACGCACTCGGCGAGCAGCGCCACGGCCTCCTGCGGGTCCACCTGCACCTCCGAAGCACGGGGCATGCGGCGCCTCTCCTTCAAGCTCGACGTTGACGCGGGGCGTTGCCGGCCCTTTGGCAGTCCTCCGTTCACTGCCCGCGCAACCCTCCCCTGCCCCCGTGCGAGGCGTCCGGGGCGCAACGCGCGACCGCCGAGCACTCCCCCGCGCCTGCCTGCAGCGGCGGAAGGAGAACACCCGCACCCACGGCAAACCATGCGCCCATGGCCCTCCGGCATGAGCGTCCGCACCGCTCGGCCGACGTCTGTCACGCCGGGGCGGCCGACGAAACAGGAGCCCACCCCATGCCCCAGGAAGGTGGCGCACCCCGACAGATCCTCAGCGGGGGCACCGTCGTCACGATGAACGCGAAAGCCGAGGTGTTCGCGCCGGGAACCGTCGTGATCGAAGGGGACCGGATCGCGCAGGTGATCGCCGGAACGGCAACCCAGCGCCCCGGCGATATCCTGGTGGACTGCCGGCATCACCTGGTGATGCCGGGACTGATCAACGCCCACACCCACACATGCATGGCCCTGTTCCGCGGGCTGGCGGAGGATCTCCCCCGCGACGCGTGGACGCGCTCCGCGTACACCCTCCCCCACCAGGACCGCGCCCGTCCGGACGACTATTATTGGGGCACGCTGCTCGGCGGCCTGGAAATGCTTCTCAACGGCGTCACGACGGCGGCCGATCGTTTTGGCCACATGGCGACGATCGCCGAGGGGTTCGACATTTTGGGCATGCGGGCCGTCCTCTGCCATACCGTCTACGACGTCGATCGAGCGCTCGAACTCGACCCGGCGCTCGCTCTGGTCGAACGGTGGGGCACCGATCCCGCCCGTCGGATCCACTGCGGCCTCGGCCCGCACGCGCCGGACACATGCTCCGACGCGCTGCTGCGGCGGATCCGGGCGCTGGCACACGAGACAAGGGCCCGAATCTTCATCCACTGCGCCCAATCAGAAGCGGAGCTCTCCGCGGTCCGCGCACGTGGCTACGCGGGCGCCGTCCGCTGCCTTCACGAGAACGGCGTGCTGGGCCCCGACGTCGTCGCGGCACACTGCCTCTATATTGATGCGGAGGAGATCCGGCTGCTCGCGGACACCGCCACTTGGGTCGCCCACTGCCCGGCCAGCAACGCCAAGATCGAAGCGCGCGTCGCGCCGACGGCCGCGATGGTGCGGGCCGGGGTCCGGATGGCGCTGGGCACCGACTGGGCCCCCACCAACAACGGAATGGACCTCTTCGATGAAATGAAGACCGCCGGCTTGCTCGGCAAAGTGGGGGCCGACGATCCCACCGCGGTCCCGGTGGATCGGCTGCTCAGGATGGCGACGATCGATGGCGCCCGGGCCCTCGGGATCGAGGCGCAGACCGGCAGCCTCGAGCCCGGCAAGCGCGCGGATCTGATCGCGATCGCGATGGAAGCTGCCCACCTGCAGCCGTGGCACAACATCGCCGCGACGCTCGTGTACTCGGCAAAGGGCCACGACGTCCGGCACGTGTGGGTGGATGGCCGGCGGCTCATCCGAGACCGCCAGCCGATCCACCTTGACGTGACCGAACTGCTCACCCAAACGGCGAAGATCTGGCGCCGCCTGCGGTCTGAGGCCTGACCGCCCCCTCGATTGCCGCGCCGACGCGCGTCACACCTTGGGTGTCTTGGCCATCTCCACGATCTCGTCCGTCATCACATCTGACGCAGCGACCGCGGTTGGAATTTGCTTGAGGCCGTAGTAGGTGTCGCTGATCGCGGTCCACACCTTCGGCTCCATGTATCCCCACCCATGCTGCTTCGTGAGCGGCGAGGTCATGTACGGGATCTCGTTCTTCCATGTTTGGAGCTCCAGCGTGCGGTCGAGGCCGGTGGTCTGCTTCATCACGAAATCCACCGCCTCGTCCGGGTGCTCGGCCGCGTAGATCCACCCCCGGGCGCTGGCGGAGAGGAACCGGGCGAGCACATCCTTCCGCTCGCTCAGCACTCGATCCGTCGTGAAGTAGGTGTAGGCGTACAGCTTGATCCCGAGATCCCACAGAGGGAAATAGCTGAAGCTCCCCGCTTGCCGCACCGCCTCGATCTGAGGCGCATCGATGATCCAGCCGGTGATAACGTCCACTTGCCCGGTGACCAGGGGGTGGGTGTCTCCGCCGACGAAGAGCACCTTCACCTTATCGCTCGGGATCTGGTACTTGGCGAGGACGGCCTCCAAGAGCGGCCGCGCGGTCGCTTGGATGCCGATCGTCTTGCCGATGAAGTCGTGCGGGGTGTGGATCCCGGACTTCGTCATAAAGATGAACGCGAACGGGTGCTTCTGCAGCACGGTGCCGAACGCCTTGACGGGCAACCCGTGGCTCCTCGCCGTCACGAGGACCGCCACCGAGGAGGCGTTCCCCATCGGAATCCGGCCCCCGGCAACGATCTGCACCGCGTCGATGTTAGGCCCCCCGGGCTGGATCTTGAGGTCGATGTCCGCCTCTTTGAAGTATCCCTTGCCAACCGCCACAAAGTCGCCCGCCATCTGCGCGTTGGCCAGCCAGCCGAGCTGCTCGGAGAGACCGGTCATGCCCTGCGCACTCGCGGGGGGGAGCAATCCCGGAAGTTGTCCTCCGGCCCACCCGAGAGCGACCGCAGCTCCTCCCTTGATCAGACCCCGCCTGCTGAACGGATGCGTGAACAGTGTGATCCGATCATCCCCCATCCCCTCACCTCCGTCCCGTCCTCTTCCCACATCCAGCCGTGCAATCCCCACGGCTCTTTCGCACGACACGCCCAGCCGCACACGCTCCGTCGAATCGGGCGATGAGAACCACCTCGACGCGCCGCTCGGAGCGGATCCCGCCTGACGCGACCGGAGGTGGGTGACGGCTTCTTGATAAGTCCGTTCGCTATTGGAGGATCAAGAGCCTTGTTTTCTCGAGCCCGCTGCGCTGATCCGCCGGCGAGAAATGTCCCACCGGAGCGAGCCGGGGAATGAAGCCCCTCGGGATTATCGAGAACTGCGGGCGCGGCCGTCCGTGCATGCTCGGGGGCAAACCGAGAAGGAGGAGATCTCCCTACCTTCGCGCTCGGGATCGAGGAAGTTGTGTTACTTCAGGGTCTTCATGTAGGCGATGAGTTTATTCACATCCGCCGGAGAGAGCATCGTCCACCGTGGCATCATTGGGTGGAGGGGCTTGCCCTCTTCGTCAAGTCCTTCCACTATCGCCGCACGCGCTTTTTTATCAAAGTCCTTGGCATATGCTTTCGACAATTCGGAATAGGTGATCGCGGGGACCTCGATCGTCTGCCCTTTGCGCGTGAACTTATGTCCAGCCCCCGTCATGCCATGACAGGACGCGCAGGCTAAGGTGAACAACTGCTGACCGGACAGATTCGTCGTCATCATGGAGGTTGCTCCGGTCACCGGGGAAGATGGCCCCCCAATCAAGGCCAACACCAGTACACCGGGGACGATCCAAAGCGCCAGCCACAGTTTGAGAGACATGGCCAATCCCACCTCCCACTTGCCTTTTGCTCCGGCGGGCCTCCCATTCTCGACCTTCCACCCAGATGTTGCCCACCTTGTGCGCTCACCGAGTGCACGGTGATTAGCAAAATCGGACACCGCGCCCGGAGTCAGCTTTCGGAAACGCTTGATAATTTGGCGCGCCCGGAGGGATTTGAACCCCCGACCTACGGCTCCGGAGGCCGACGCTCTATCCGCTGAGCTACGGGCGCGTCGTCCCTATTATAACAAAGGAAGCGAAAGAGAGTCGGCCCACCCCGAAGTGAGGTAGTGTACAGTGCTTTGTGTAAAAGGCAGGGCTCCGATGAGAGAGGGCGTATCCCCAACCCCAAACCTAGGGCCAACCAAGTCAAGGGAGGGATACGCCCATGGCCAGTGTACGACCACTGACCGATCTTACCGTAGCCGATCTGTGGAGGGAGGTCAAGGATCCGGCCACCCTGTGGGGCGGCGTCTCGCAGCAAACGCTGCGGACGGTCAAGCTCCTGTTGGAGAACCGCATGCATGACGAGCTGCACGCCTATCTCCATGCCGGCCGGTATGTCCGCGACCATGGCCGCGTCGGCTACCGGAATGGGGTCTACCGCCGGCACCTCACCACGACCTGGGGCACCATCCCAGATCTCCAGATCCCCCGGGCGCGGGATGCGGGTTTCCAGCCCTCCGTGGTGGCGCGCTACCAACCGCGCACGGACCAGGTGAATCGCCTCGTCCACGCCGTCTTCCTCGGTGGCCTCAGTACCCGCCGGGTGGGCCCGATCCTGGCCCCCCTCCTGGGCGATACGGTCAGTCCCGCCACCGTGTCGAAGATCACCCAGGCCCTCGATCAGGCCGTGGCGGCTTTTCATGTCCGTCGCCTCGCCGATCACTACCGCTATCTCTTCCTCGATGCGGTCACGCTCCGCGTCAAAACCCCCGATGGCACCCGGCGGCGCCATGCCCTCGTCGCCTACGGTCTCACCGCTACCGGCCGCCGCGAACTCCTCGACTACCGCCTCGTCCGGCAAGAATGCCAGGCCACCTGGGAGCCCTTCCTCATCAATCTCGCCTGCCAGGGCCTCACCGGCGCGGCGCTGCGCTTGATCACGACCGACGGCCATGCCAGCTTGCACGCCGCCCTCCCCCTCGTCTATCCGCAGGTCCCGCGCCAAGCCTGCTGGGTCCACGTCCTGCGCAACGTGCGGACCACGAACGCGATTGAACGGGCCTTCCGCGAGGTCCGCCGGCGCACCCGCCCCATGTCCTGCTTCACGAATACGGCCAGTTGCGATCGCATCATGTTTGCCGTGATCTGGGCGTTCAATCAACATGCCGCGGGGCGTCCTCTCTCGTGGGAATCTACACAAAAACCTTGACACTACCCGAAGTGATGCCCATCCCGGGAGGGTGAGGGAATGCCGGAGAGGTCATGATTGCTGTGGGAACGCCGGGGGCGGGGGAACCGACCGCGACCGGCGCCCCTCCAGTATCGCCAGGAACACCGACCCAAGCCCCCAGGTCGACACCGCGAGTACCAACAGCCATCCTAGACGGGGAATGCTGAACGCGACGGCGAGGATCACGGCCCCGATCACCACCTCGTGGGCCACGTCCGACCGCCGAACGCGCTGACCGATGAGGAGGGCGACCGCGGTCGTTCCGAGTTGCAGAGCGACGAGGACCGCCACCGGCACCAGGAACGCCACGGTCAGCCCGATCACGCTGATCACCAAGATAAGGGCCAGCATCGCCGCGATCGGCCATCCCAGGAGCCCGATCCCAAACGTTCCGAGTGGGTCCCTCTCCATCACCTTTGCCAGGCGGGCCGTGAGCCCGGGGAACAGGATGGCGACGAGCCAGGCCGATCCCACAAAGGTGGCCAATGCGCCAAGGTAAAGGAGCGAGAGAAATGACTTCAGCGCGAGGATCGAGCCCGCCGACCCCCACGGCCAGGGGGACCACGGACCGGGAGCGGGAAACGGATGGACCCACGGCGGCGGGAGGGGAAACGCGCGGGGCCCAGGCGACGGCAGCGGCGGCAGTTGGGGCAGCGGCCCCGCCTGCGGCTGAGCCCCTCCAACAGAGGCGCCCGGTTCCTGCTCGACCGTTCCGCCGATCGCCCGAGCCTGCCCGTCGACTACCGCCCCGGAATGAAGGATCACGTTGCCCCCGAGGGCGCGGACTGATCCTTCGATGTGCCCGGTGACCTCGACGCTTCCCCCAAGAGCGGCCGCATCGCCTTCAACCGTACCGTCGATGGTCGCCGTCCCCCCCACCGCAATCGCGTCTCCGCGCACGATCGTCCCCGCGGGCACCTGGAGATCGCCGACCCGGAGAAGCAGCTCCGCCGCTCCCGCCGGTCGGGAACCGGCGAGGAGTGCGGTTGCGGAGATGAGCACGGCATATGCGACCGCCCTCCTCATTGCTGCGCAATGTTTGCACATCGTATCCACCGACACGTCCCCCTCCGCTCGTTCAACAGCAGGAATTCACCCCCCATCGCGGAATTAGACCGGCGCAAGGGGGGAATATGCCTCGAGTCGCGGCGATCATACCGGCGTTCAATGAGGAACGAACCATCGGGGACGTCGTCGGCGCGGCGAGGCGATGCCGGCTGGTCGACGATGTGATCGTCGTCAGCGATGGTTCCCGGGATTCGACGGTGTTGGCCGCCCGTCGGCACGGCGCCCGGGTGATCGAACTCTCTGAGAACCTGGGGAAGGGTGGCGCGATCGCCGCCGGGCTCGGAGCGACCCACGCGCAATTTATCGTCCTCCTGGACGGCGATCTCGTCGGACTGACCACCCAGCACGTGGAAGACCTCTTGCGACCTGTGCTCAGCGGGGCCGCGGAAGTTAGCATCGGCCAGATTAAGCGCGACCTGATGCAGACGCTGTTTCCAAATTTCTCGGGTCAGCGGGCTCTGCGCCGTGAAGTCCTCGAGGCCATTCCCGATCTCGAGAACACGGGCTTCGGCATTGAGGCCGTTCTGAGTAGGCACCTGAAATCGTCGGGCCTGCGTGCGTGCACCGTATCGCTGGGCCATCTCACCCACGTCCCCAAACAAGAAAAACACGGACTGTTTCGCGGTTACGTCGGCAAATTGAAAGCCACATGGCAGATCGCCAAATGGAGCGGCCGCAACGGCCGCGCCAAAGCCTGATCCCGCTTCACGGGGCGACCACCCGCACGCGCTCCCCCAACCTCGGTACCAGCACGGACCGGTCCTGCTCCGCGCAGTAGTCGAGGTCACCCGGGAGGTCGATCGCAATCACGTTCTGCCCTGCCCGGGTTTGCCGAAAGACCATCGCGGCATCCGCATTGCTTTGATAGAGCGCGTGCGCCGCACGCGCCGCGTCCGTCAGGTCAATCGGGCCGTGGGCGCTCGGGATCGCTACCGCCGCGTCGACAATCGCCCCCGCGGTGTAGGCATCGTCAAGACTGAATCGGCCCTCGCGCCCCGCACAGACAAGCGTGATCCCTGGACCCTCCGCCGCGGCCACCGCCTCACGGGCGGCGGCCGATCGGTTGCGCAGGCAGCCGAGCAGGACCACCGAGGCTTCGCGCGTCAGGCGGATGGCGCGGGTGCCGTTTGTCGTGGCAAACACCACCCGCCGGCCTGCGAGATCGGCGCCCGCAAACGCCGGGGGACTGTTCCCGAAGTCAAACCCCGGGGGAGCGACCCCCCCTTGTTCCCCCGCCAGGAGTACCTGCGGGTGGGCCTCACGGTATCGTCGGGCCGCCTCAACCTCGGGCGCGATCAGCACCTCCGCGCACCCCCGCTCCAGCATCGCCAGCACCGACGTCGTCGCCCGGATCACATCGATGACGACGATGGTCCGGCCGCGAACCGGCCCCACCTCCTCTGGGAGGAACGCCACGTGCAGTTCCACAGGATCCTAGAACTTCCTATAGTAGGGAGTCGCCGCCAGCGCCTCAGCGAGGCGAGCCCGAACCGTCTCCGCAAGGCCCTTCGGCGTCCCCTTGGCGTAGGCGACGTCCTCGGGTGTGACCTCGAATAGCCGCGTCTGTCCTCCGATCACCGACCACCGGTCCAGCAGAGCCACCGCCCGCACGTCGTACGGCTCGGGGTCGGTGTTGAAGAACGCGTTCAGCCCGGCCATGAGCGTCTGGGCCCGCTCGGCCGGGTCCTGCCCGTTCACCGTCGCTCCCAGCTGAATGATCGGCCGCCCGTCGACGAGCACCGTCACCGGCTGCCCGGCGGCAGGGGTCGCGGGCGCGAGCGCAAGCCTGAGGTAGCCCTCGGGGATCCGTCGAACGATCGGGATGCCGCGGGACTTGAGATCCTGCTCGACGTAGACGACCCGCTCATCCGGTTTCGGGTGGTCGTAGAAAACCAGGCTCACATCCGGCTGTCCCGTCAGTTTGTCCACCTGAGCGAGGTGTTCCAGCAGGGTCAGCATCGCCACCGGGGAGTAGCTCGTCTTAACGAGGTAGGAAATCCCGGTAAGATCGGCTTCCTTCTCAAGATCCCGCTGATAGTCGGACATCGCGCCCTGAACGGCGAGCTGCGCGCCGGCGAGCGGCACCGCCGATCTGGCGAGCACGGAAAGGGCCGCCGCAACGACCATCGCCGGGATGGCCCGCTTCTGACGCGCCTCCTGAATATAGTAGTGGCGGTGCGCGACGTGGGTCAGTTCGTGGGCCAGGACCGCGGCGAGTTCGTCGTCCGATCGGACGAACTTCATCATTCCCTTGGTGACGTAGACATACCCTCCGGGGAGGCTGAGCGCGTTTGGCCCCGGGATATCGAGGATCTTGAAGTGGTACGTCAGGTCCTGGCGATCCACCGCCCGGACCAGAGCGGCGGAGACCCGGTTGACCCGCTCGACCATCTCCGGGTCGGTCACCACCCGGTAGTGGGACTCGATTTCCTTGGCGATTTGGGCGCCGAGCTTGACTTCATCGCTGGTCTGGTCGGCGCGCACAGCGGCGGGCCAGACGAGGGCGCACAACGCCACTCCCACGACGGCCACCCCGATCCGATGAGTCAACTCTGAGAGATGCAGGTTTCGGAACATCGTTCGCCCATGCGCTCCCGGACCGACCTGCAGCTGCGCCGGGCCGATCCTGCGCCGTCTATACGAATTATATCCTCCCGGAGCACCAACCCACCACCTTCTAACGTCCGCCGCAGCGGGAGGCCTGTCTCCAACGCGTCGGCCCGGCGCGCCTTCTTCCTCAATGCCCAGGATCTCGCGAACCTAGTCCCGCCGGGGCGCTCGTCCCGGCATGCGGCGAATTCCTTCCACAGGGAGGGCATGCCCTGAAGACCGCAGGGTGCGCTCACTCCTCACCGGTGAGGGCGAAGACTCGCCTGGCGTTTTGTGCGAGCGCCGCCGCGAGAGCCGTTTCCTCCATCTGACGCAGATCCGCGAGGACCCGCGCGGTGTGGAGCAAGAAGACGGGCTCGCACCGCCGCCCTCGCATGGGCTGCGGAGCCAGGTAGGGGGCATCGGTCTCCACCAAGACCCGGTCCAGGGGCACGGCCTTCGCCACATCGCGGAGCTCCGCGGACTTCGGGAAGGTGAGTGGACCGGCAAACGAGAGCGTCCATCCGGCCGCGGTGCAGCGGAGGGCCCGCTCCAGTGTTCCGCCGAAGCAGTGCAGGACGACCCGGGAGACCCCCTCTTCGACCAGGATCCGCTCGACGTCCTCGTGTGCGTCGCGATCGTGGACGATCACGGGCAGGTTCACCTCTCGGGCCAGGCGGAGCAGGGCGCGGAAGACCTCGATCTGGGCGTTCCGAGGAACGGAGTTGCGGTAATAGTCGAGGCCGACCTCGCCGATGGCCACGACCCGGGGGTGCCGCGCCATCGCCGCGACCGCCTTCACGGTCCCGGCCGTCACACCCTCGGCCCCTTCGGGATGGATTCCCACGGCGGCGACGACGGACGGATACCGCTCGGCCAGCACAACCGCGCGTTCACTGCTCTCCGCTGATGTTCCCGCGGACACCATCAACCCAACGCCGGCTTGAATCGCCCGCGCAACCACGGCGTCGCGATCGACGTCAAACGCCGCGGCATCCAGGTGGACGTGTGCGTCGATCCACCCGCTCACGGCGAGGCGCCGCCTGCGGCCGGCGCGTGGTGTCCCTCCCCTCGGTCCACCCGGTAGGGAGACAGATCCACGCCCGTCCGTCCGGTCGTGATCAGCTCCGCGATCGCCCTCCCGCCGAGGGGCCCTTGGGTGAACCCCTGCCCACCGAACCCCCCGGCCACAAAGTACCCGTCGAGGCCGGGGACGGCGCCAAGATACGGACGGCCGTCCGGGGAGATCGGGCGGATCCCTGCCCAGGCTCCGGTGATCGGGGCGGTGGCCAGGGAGGGAATCCGGCGCACCGTGGTCTCAAGCGCCTGGTCGAGATACCCCCACTCCACGGTGGTCTCGTACGTCTCCCCCACCGTTTGTCCTTGGACCATGATCAGGCCTTCCGCTCTGGTCTTGCAGTAAAAGTCCTTCTCTTCTTCCATAATAAACGGCCCCCCCGAGGGAAGGACCGTGGCGGGATCGACCACAAAGACCTGCCGCTTTCTCGGGGCGACCGGAACGGCCACCCCAGTCATCGCCCCAACCTCCCGCGCCCAGGCCCCCGCAGCGTTCACCACGGCCGGGGCATGGATCACCCCGGCCGTGGTCTGCACCAGCCGGACCCGGCCCCGCTCAGCCTCGACACCCAACACCTGGCACCCCTCTCGGACCTGCACCCCGCGGGCGCGGGCGGCCTCCGCGATGCGCTTGACGGTGGGCAGTGGTGTGGCCCATGGATCCGCGGCGGAATAGGTCGCCACCGCGACGTCCTCCGTGTAGAGATAGGGGAACCGCCGCTGGATCTCGTCGGGCGTCAGGAGTTCGACGGACACCCCGACTCGCTGGTGCATCGGGACCAGCGCACGTGCGTCCGCCGCCGCCTGTGGGGAGCACCACAGCAGCAGGCTCCCGTGCTCTTGAAGATCCGTCCCGAACTCGTCACGAAACCGCTGGTGGATTCGGACGCTCTCCATCTGAAACCTGAGGGCCTCTTCCGACCGCGATTGCAGCACCATCATGCCGGCGGCGCGCCCGCTGGCCCCCGCGCCCACGCTGGCGCGTTCAAGCAGCACAACCTCTCGCACGCCGGCTTCAGCCAGGAACAAAGCGGTGGAAGCACCCATGATTCCGCCGCCGATGATCACTACGTCGGCTGTCTCCAACCCGCTCCCTCCGGGGCGGTGCCTCGGGACTCACCGCCGCTGCCTCGGGTTCTACGCCTTGGAGGGGTCTCCTCCGATCGTCACCGCGCGAGCATCCCCCCGCCGCCCGGGGGCACGGCGGGCTTCACACCGTGGTCGGGCGGGCTGTCCCGCGGGCGGCGCCGACGTGACATCGAACCGCAACCGCCCGCGGCTCATCCGCACCGACGCGGGGAGAAGGTGACCCCTCGCGCGGCGGCCCTCCCGGGAGCGCGATGCGCGTCCCGCGAGGGCCGCCCCTATGCGTTTTACGTCTTCATCCTGGTGCCGCCGATCGAGGGTCGGACGGAAACCCCACCCGCCGGCCGCGGCGCCGGCCGGCGCGCCGCCGTCTTGGATGGGCCGGGAGGGACAATGGCAAGCGGCGGCTCCGCCCTCCGCCGGAGCGGGAACGGCGGGGTCGGCACGACGAACCCTGGGATCGCAAAGTAGCGGGCCTGCCACAGGGGCAGCGGAGGAGACGATCCCGCCAGGGCGATCACCGCCCCGTCGGGCATCCGCGTGAGCTCCTCGGGCGGCATCAGCGGGCGCACGCGGGGAGAGATCGTGGCGCTCTGGCCCCCGCGGCCACTGGTCGTCAGTGAGACGGTCGGCACCGTCGTCTGCCCCATCCAGGCGCTGATCGTCCGTGCGGTCTCCAGATCGCCCGCTCGAAACAGAAGCTTCGTCTCGGTGTTGCCGACCAGGGTGCGCGCCTCCACCCGTCCGTAGACCTCCTCGATCTGGCTCAGGACTTGGACCCCCAGCATCATGCTGATGCCGCGCTCCCGCAGGGTGGGGAGTGCTTCGCTGAGGCCAGGCAGGTAGCCAAATTGGCGGAATTCATCGAGATAGAATCGTACCGGACACCGCAGCCCGATGCGTTCCGACTGCTCCACCAGGTCGTCCAGCAGGTCAGCGATCAGCCACGCGACAATCGGCTGCAGGCGCGAGCCGTCCGTCTCCGGCATCAGGATGTACAGCGCGGAAGGCGTTTGACCGATCTGCCCGAGATCGAAATCGTGCGCCGTCGCTTCGACCACGAGCGGGTCTGCCCACGGCGCAAGGCGCTCGAGCAGGCCGGTGACCGCGGCTTCCTGGACGCGCCGCTCGCGGGCCGAGAAGATCCCGTGGCGGTCGCGGACCTCGGTGATGCGGCTTTCCCGGAGGAGCTCCCGCAGGAGCGTCGGGCCGCCCATGGCCAGTCGGTACACCGCCCCGACCGTGTTTCCCCCCGAGGGGCGGTCCTGCTGCACGTGGAGGAACAGCAGCGTCGCAAGATCGGCGGTCGCCGCGGCATAGACGCGTGCGTCCCCGGAGAGACCGCGCGGCGTCGTATTCTGCACGAGCAGCGCGGCCTTCCGTTGAGCCCCCCCGATCGACTCGACCCGAGCGAGTGGATTGTACCCGATGGATCCCTCAAAGAGCGGGCAGAACAGGTATGCTCTCGCCCCGTACCGTCCGGCGGTCACGTTCCAGAGGGACCGGGGGCCGGATTTGACGTCCAGCACCACGATGCTCTCGCGCGCGGGATCCCGCAGGAGCAGGTTGGGTGCGATCGCACCGGCGGTCTTCCCACTCCTCGATGGGCCGACGACGAGCACGTGTCCGGACAGCCGTTCTTCGGTCAGGTACAGCGGCGTCCGCAGTTCCCCCCACAGGCCGAGAAGAAACGGGCCGGGGGCCATCAAGGCCCCGGCCTCCGCCCGATCCGCCCACCGCCCCACAGCAAGCGGGCACGGTGCGCCGCCGGACCTCTCGGTGGAGCGGAGCAATCCCGCGAGCACCGCCGCACTGGCGAGGCTCACCCAGAGCATCGGGGCAGAGCGGAGCAGCCCCATCCAGACGATGAGCAGCATAGCGGGAAGAGCGACGAGCACGAGGCCTCTTCGCGTCATCGGAGCCCTTCCTCCCGCTCCGCCGGTCGGCGGATGCTGTGTCCTGGGGGGAGGATCCCCCCGGCCAGACCAGGAGGCAGATCTCCAGGCCATGGAGCCGTCTCTCCCCCCACCGAGGCGGCGAGCCCCCCGGCGACCTCCGCCGCGGTCCCCGCCCACAATCGTTCCACGCCGCACTCGCCGGCCAAATGCGCGGCTTGGGCGGCACGCGCGGTGTCGCTGCAGGCGAACAGCACCCAGCTCGTCGCGCGGATGTCCCAGAGCGGATCGTCGCGGCGGCGGTCCGCGATTTGGTGAAGGAGCCGGTAGCGGGCGAACTTCGCCCGGAGGGCCAGGGGTGACATCGTGCCCCGGTCGAGTTCGAGGCAGTACATCCACACACAGCCGCCCGGGGAAGCGATCAGGATCACCGCATCGGACACGAGGTGGGTGTCGCCCAAGTCCACCTGGGCGTGTTGTGCGCCAAGCCACCGAAAGGCCCCCAGCCGCCCGGTGTGGTGCAGAGCGCACAGATCGCAAAACACCTGGTTGGTCGCAATGAGGTGATCGATCTGCAGGGCGGCCACGGCGCACGCTCGGGCCCGGTCTGCCGGCGCCTCGGCGAGCCCCCCCGCCGCGGCGCGGCCGAGGGGGGCGAGGCCCCAGAATGCGCGCCGGTCGTCGAACGCTCTGTGGGTGAGGCAGGTGAGCAGCCCGTGCCGGCCCAGCAGCGACAGCCGGTGAGAGGCGCTGCGCACGGAAATCGATGGGTAGCAGACTGCGCGGATCTGCGCCGCGGTCAGGTAGCGCAGCTCATTCAGGATCTCCAGCAGCGCACGATCGCGCGGGGTCAATCGCATGATTGCGGCAGCAGGCATCACGGCCATCTCGATCATCCCCTTTCTCCAACATCAAATACCCCGACCGGCATCCGGTCGAGGGTGGTCCCACCTAGAGGTGGTGACGTCGGGTGGACCTAGAACGAGCAGGCTAGCAAAGGACCAAACCGGTGCGCGGCACTGGGAGGGACGGGTATGTGGCGGACTGCGGGACGACCTTTACGCCGGGGCGGATCAGCCGCGAGAATTCCGGGGCTGCCTACCCCGCACGGACGAGGCGTACGGGATCCTCGACGCTTCCGAGGGTGAAGCGCCCCCCGCGAAAGGCGCCCCGTCCGCGCGGATCAGCAGGGAATCGAGGTTAGGAGTCTGCTGAGGCGACCTCGACGTCCTCCATGACGTCGGGCTGAGCATCGTCCGGCCCATCCGTCGAACCTTCTCTCGTCACTCCCCCGACGGCGTGTTCCCCCTCGCCGCGCGGGCTGTCGAGAAACCAGACCCGGTCACCGACGACCTCGGTGACGCGCCGCCGAGAACCGTCTTGGGCCTCGTAGGCGCGAGTCTGCAAACGACCCTCCACCGCCACGAGTCGGCCTCGGGCGCAGTACTGTCCCACCTGCTCCGCCAGTTTCCGCCAGGCGATGCAGTGAATAAAGTCAGCGTCCCGATCCCCCGCTGAGTTTCTGAAATCTCGGTCGACGGCAATGGTAAACTGCGCCATCGGGTGCCCATTGGTCACATACCGCAGTTCCGGATCGCGTGTCAGCCGTCCGATCAGGTGGATGCGGTTCAACATCGTGCCACCTCCTTCATGGGTTGCGTTCCACACCCGTGCTCGTTCGTGCCCTGCGCACTGGGGCTCCACGAAGGGCCGCCCCGCTCCCACCCGCCGCCGCCACTGGCCCGCGACAGGTTCGTCGTCAATCAGTGGGCCCAGCATACCAGTGAGATGTTAAGATGTCAAGATATCAAAATATCTATTACAAATGTTCCCGTCACCTGCGCTCCTTCAGCACCGATCCGAGGAGATCTCCGCACCAGGGGCGGGACGTCGGCCCACCGGGTCCGGGAATTGGAAGGCGGGAGCCCCCGTTTCGGCAGGCGCTGGGACATCTACGGCAACCGTGGGGGAGTCGAGCCGATCGGCCGCGACCTACTCGCTTCCATCCTGGGCCTGGCTTCTGCTGTGTCATGGGGGGCCGGCGATTTCGTGGGAGGGCTGACCGCCCGGCGGACACATGTGCTGGGAGTCGTGGTCATCTCGCAAGCGGCTGGCGTGCTCTTTCTGGTCTCCCTGGCCCTCATCCGTACCGAACCGCTCCCGACCATCGCCGACCTGATCTGGGCGAGCGCGGCCGGACTATCGGGCGGGGTGGGGCTGACCGCCCTATATCGGGCTCTGGCGGTTGGCCAGATGGGGGTCGCGGCCCCGATCACGGCAGTCGTTGCCGCCGCCCTCCCGGTGCTCTATGGGGTCCTGTCCGCAGGAATCCCCGGGACCCCCAGGCTCGTGGGATTCGCCATGGCGATCGCGGGAATTTGGCGTATTTCCCAGGGGGGCGGGCGGGTAGACCGGTTCGATGGGATCGGCGCTGCGGTGCTGGCCGGCGTTGGCTTCGGCGCGTTCTTGATCTTGATCCATCAGGTCGGCGCGCCCGCCGTGTTCTGGCCGCTGGCCGCGGCTAAGGCCACCTCGGTGGCCCTCATGTCCGCCACCGCCCTGCTCGGCCGCCGCCGGTGGGTCCCGACGATGTCGTTGATCCCCGTGTTGGCCCTGGCCGGGGGATTGGATGTCGGCGGCAACGTTTTCTTCTTGCTGGCCTCTCAGGTCGGCCGCCTCGACGTGTCTGCCGTCCTCTCTTCGCTCTACCCGGCCACCACGGTCCTCCTGGCGCGCGGGATGCTCAAGGAGCACATCACCCGGGCACAGGCGATTGGGATGGCGGCCGTGCTGATCGCCATCCCGCTGATCGCAGCCTGAGCACTGGCGCCGCCCGACGCCGCGCGATACGCTACAACAAGCGGGGCCCGCGGGCCGCCGCCCGAAGGTCCGTGAGAGGAGGAGATCCGTGGGGGCCAGCGAGGGATTGCCATCGTCAGGATGTGGGGAGAGGTCCTCATCTCGACTCTCCTTCCGATCGGAGACGAACTCGCGATGGGAGTGGTCCCCGGAGGAGATCAGGCACGTCGGCCACCGGGTGGTGGATCTCATCGCCGAACACTTGAGCACCCTGGCAGAGCGGCCGGTGTTCCGGCCGCTTCCCGAGGATCTCGCCAGGGAGTATGTCGAGGACGCCGCTCCGCTGGAGGGCGCAGAGCCCTTGGCGATCCTCGACGAGTTTGCCGCCCGGATCGAGCCGTATCCCTTCGGCAACGGCCACCCGCGCTTCTACGGCTGGGTCAACTCACCCCCGGCCGTCATGGGGATCTTCGCCGAAGCCCTGGCGGCGGCGATGAATCCCAGTTGCGCCGGTGGAAATCACGCGGCCATCTACGTGGAGCGGCTCGTGCTGAATTGGTTCAAGTCGATGCTGGGTTTCCCGCGGGAGAGCATGGGCCTGCTGGTCAGCGGAGGCTCGATGGCCACACTCACCGCCTTGGCGGTCGCCCGCCACGCCAAGGCGGGTGCGAACGTCCGGGCGCGGGGCGTCCAGGGCCGAACCTCCCCGCTCACCGTCTACGCGGGCGACGAGGGGCACAGCTGCGTGCGCAAGGCCGTCGAACTATTGGGGATCGGAAGCGACTACCTGCGCATCATTCCGTCGGATGCCCACTTCCGCATGCGGGTCCCGGACCTGGAAGCCGCGATCGAGCGCGATCTGCGCGACCACGCCCAACCCATCGCCGTGGTCGCCAGCGCCGGCACCGTCAACAGCGGGGCGATCGACCCTCTTGACGACCTCGCCGGGGTATGCCGGCGGTACGGCCTGTGGCTTCACGTGGACGGGGCGTACGGCGCGCCGGCCATCCTCACCGGGCGGTACCGCGAGGCGCTGGCGCCGATCGCGCTGGCGGACAGTATCGCCGTGGACCCCCACAAATGGATGTACGTGCCGGTGGAGGCCGGCCTGGTGCTCGTGCGGGACGCGGCCGTGATGCGCGACGCGTTCAGCCTGATCCCTCCCTACCTTAGAACCGACGGCAGTCCCGCCGGCGTGGGAGGCCCCCCGTGGTTCAGCGAGTTCGGTTTCCAGCAGACCCGAGGGTTCCGGGCCCTCAAGGTTTGGATGGCCCTCAAACACCACGGGCTCAGGGGCTATGCCGAGGCGATCGAGCGGGACATCGCCCTCGCCGAGCATCTCGCCGCCAGGGTGGAGGCGACCCCCACCTTGGAACTGTCAGCTCCTCCAGGCCTCAGCATCGTCTGTTTCCGGTACGCTCCGTCCCCCCTGCGTGGGGACGATCCCCGACTCGACGCCGTCAACAGAGCGGTGTTGGAGGAGATCCAGTTGGGCGGCCAGGCTTTTCTCTCCAGCACCACGCTGGGCGGCCGGTTCGTGCTTCGGGCCTGCATCGTGAATCCCCGGGCCTCGCCCGAGGACCTCGATGCCCTGGTGGACCTCGTCCAGGCGGCGGGGGCCCGGGCGGCGCGCACGCTGTAACCGGTGTGCGTCAGGCGGTGACGCGGGTCTTCTTTACCGACGCCCGCCCGCGCCGCTGCCTTCGTGCCGGGCGCCGGCGGCCACTCGGTCCTTGGGGGTCCCCGACGGACGGTTCAGGTTGGACTGCGTCTCCCGCGTGGTGGGGAGCGGCCCGTCGACGGTCCAGTAACGGGTCCCCGCCACGAGGAGCTGTTCCGCCGGGAAGCGGGTGATCACTTCGCATCCGTCTTTGGTCACGACCAGCTGTTCCTCGATCCGCGCCGCGGACCAACCATCTGAGGCGGGCCAGAACGTTTCCAGCGCGAAGACCATCCCCTCCTCTATCACCTCGGGGTGATCCAGTGAGACCAACCGGCTGAAGATTGGCTTTTCCCAGATGGAGAGCCCGACCCCGTGCCCGTACTGGAGCGCGAACGCCGCCTCTTCGTTGGCGAACCCGAACTCCTTCGCCTTGGGCCAAACCCTGACCACGTCGGCCGTGGTGACCCCCGGCCGAATCAGACTCAACGCGCTGTCCAGATAGTCCCGGCACCGTTTGTAGGCGTCCACCATCGCGGGGGAGGCGCTGCCGACACAAAAGGTCCGGTAGTAGCAGGTGCGATAGCCATTGTAACTGTGCAGGATGTCGAAGTACGCCGGATCCCCGACGTGCTCCGAGCCCAGATCGTAGAGCACCTTACTCACCAAGCCAACGCACTCGTTCTCGCGCATTCCGGGGCGGAGGGCGCGAAAGAGCTCCTCGTATGCCGCGTCCACCATCATCACCGCGGTGGTGGTCAGGGTGATCTCATCCTGGGTCTTGATCTTCCGGGCTTCCTGCATCAGCGCCTCGGCCATCAACCACATGTTCTGCGCAGCCAACCCTCCGGCCAGCATGTGCGTCGCCTCGCCGTGGATGTGCGGCCCGCCCTTGGACGGGTCGGCGATGAGCGCGATCGCGGCCGGCACCCCACTCCACTCGGGATGCTCGCCGCGGCTCTGCTTGTACTCGGGGAACCAATGACCGGAGATCCGAACCGATTCCTCCGCGAGATCCTGCAGGCGGGCGAGGTGTGCGCGGTCGCGCAGGGTCACGTAGCGAATCGGCTGGAAGTTGCCCGCGGAGGGCGCCCAGCGTGCCGCCCGCAACACCTCGAAGAGATATTCCGCGGGAATGGGGCGCTCGACGAACTGGGTGTTCCGGCACAGCCCGGTCATCGTGGTCCGCAGGGCGGGGAGCGGAAACGCCGCGTCACGCTCAACCAGAAGCTCGGGCGGCGCCGGAGCGCCGTACCGCTCGGATGAGACCAGATCGCGAAGCGGCAAGCGGGTGAGGGAAATTTCCAGGATTTTCGGGTTGATGCGCTTGAGATCGGGAGAGCCCACCCCCATCACCCCGATCGTGTCCCACTCGAATGGAATGTCCAGGAGCTGCTTTCAGCTTCTCGTGGGAGAAGTGCGTGTACATCACGAGTGCCATCCCGTGACATCGAGCCGCCAGCGCCAGGTGTTCGGTCGCCGCGGCCATCGCGATCTGGTGGTTCCAGGTGTTGTGGATGTGGCGGGGTCCTAGGACCGAATCCGCACAGACGGCAATACAAAAAGGGGTCGAGGCCCACGTCTGCACATACCCCCGCAGCCCCGACGGCTTGAACAGCCCCTCCCAGTGATTGGAGATGTCCTTCGACTCGCGGGTCAGCCGCTGGAGTTTCCGCTTGAGCGCGGGGTCATCCAACACGATGAATCGCACGGGGTAGCGGTCGCCCGCGGCCGGCGCGCAGCGTGCCGCGTCGAGGATCGAGGCACGCGTGTCAGCGCCGACGGGGCGCCGGTGAAAGGCGCGCAGGGTCCGGCGCGTGAGCAGACCCCTGCGCACATCCGGAGAAGGGCTCAGGTCAAGGGGCGGGACCGCAACGGCCATCCCAGTGCATTTGTGTGCCTCACCGAGAACCCCTTCCGCCGCCCGCCCCCCACGGCGGACGCCGGAGCGGGGAGCGGGCTGCCGGCTCAGCGCGGCGCGGCATTACGGAGCGGGTGCGGTCAGGGCGTCGGCGACCGGCGCGACGGCCGGCACCAGGGCATCGTGCAGGACCCGCTGGGTGAGGAGGGAACGGGTGGTGCCGAGCGCGGACGCCGCCTGCCGGGTCTCGGCCACGCGGCGTCCTTGTGCCGCATCAAACACCTGGATCACAAGGTTGACCTCGGCGTTCGGCGGGCCCTCCCCGTCGGGGGGGATCGCCATGCCGCCGCCGCCGGCATCGACGGACAGCAGCGGGATCCACCCCAAAATCAGCGCATCGGCCCCTACCGAGCGGGCCAGCACACCCAGGCGATCGTAATGGAGGACGTCCACATCTTGCCACCGCAGCGACCCCTCCGCCCGTTCCATCGTCCCGCGAGGGATCACGGTGAACCGCCCGTTCGCCGCACGCGCGAGCTGCGCGGAGAGATCGTCGGCCGCGAAGCGCTCGGGAAAGACGCCGACAAACACCCCCAGCGGAGTGGGGGAGTAGAAATCCACCACCCCCACCGATTTGACGCCGGGGGCGGCGCCCCCGGGTTCTCCCAACAGGATGACCGCGCTCACGAGCACTGCCAGTGCCACAGCGCTTTTCCGTCTCATCGGCGACCCTCCGCGCCAGGAGTCATTCCCTGCACGCCGTCCGCTCCCCTCTCATGGTTCCTCGTCCATGCAACGGTTCCGTCACATCCGTAATTTCGCAGACCGGCGAGGGGGACCCAGCGCGGCGGAGGACGGACGACCGGTGCGGCGCGGAGTGGTATAATCGCCGGTAACGTCCCCGACCGCTGATCCGCAGGAGCCTCATGCTCAGCCGACGATTCTGGGAGTACATCCAGCGGCACCGGCGTGCGTACCTCTGGGGGTATGCGGCGGTGCTCGCATCGATCCTGATGGCCCAGCTCTCCCCGTGGGCGCTGAAGCTCGCCATCGACGGCATCCGGCAAAACGTGTCGAGCACGCGGCTGCTCGCGTACGCGGGCGTCCTGGTGCTCCTGGCGTTGCTGGAGGGTGCCTGCAACTATACCATGCGGATTCAGATCCTGGGCGCAGCATACCGGATAGAGGCGGAGCTGCGACGGGACTACTTCGCGCACCTACAGCGGATGCACCTGGGATTCTTCCAGGCGGCGAAGATCGGAGACCTGATGGCGCGCGCGGTCAACGACATCCGGGCGGTCCAGCGATTCGCCGGGGTGGGCTTGATGCGGTCCTGCCATACCACCGTCATGCTGATCGTCTCCGTGGCGTTCATGTTCTCGATCGACGGCCGACTGACGGTATGGACGATGACGGTCCTCCCGTTGGTCACCGTGCTCTTCGTGGCGCTGGGGCGGCAGATCCACCAGCGGTTCGACCGAGTGCAGGCACAGTTCAGCGCGCTCTCCGCCCGGGCGCAGGAAAACTTCAGCGGCATCCGCGTCGTCAAGGCCTTCGCTCAAGAAGACGCCGAAACCGCCAGCTTCCGCGTGGAGAACGAAAAGCTCGTCGACACCAACCTGATGCTGGCCAGGATTCAAGGAGCGCTCTGGCCGGCGATCGGGCTCATCCTCGGCATCGCGGCCGTCCTGCTCCTCTGGCAGGGAGGAAGCGACGTGATCCGCAGGCGGATCACCCTCGGCCAGATGGTGCAGTTCTCCTACTACCTGGCCCGGCTCAGCTTCCCCATGATCGCGTTGGGGTGGGTCACGAACCTCTGGCAGCAGGGGCGCGCGTCGATGGAGCGGCTGGACGAAATCTTCATGCAGTCTCCGCGGATCGCGGACGCCCCGAACCCCGTCGTCCTCGACGCCCCACACGGCCGGATCGAGTTTCGCGACGTGACCTTTGCCTACGGCACGACGCCGATCCTGAGCCACATCACCCTCTCCATCCCCGCGGGGAGCAGCGTCGCGATCGTCGGCCCCACCGGAGCGGGGAAAAGCACGCTGGTCAACCTGATCCCGCGTCTCTTCGACGTGAGCGAGGGACAGGTCCTCATCGACGGCCACGACGTCCGCGAGATCGCCCTCCCGTCGCTGAGGCGAGCGATCGGCATCATCCCGCAGGAAACATTCCTGTTCTCAGACACGCTGTCCGAGAACATCGCCCTCGGCGACGCCACCGCGACCGAGGACGCGATTGCCGGCGCCGCGGCCGTCGCCGGGATCGCCGGGGACGTGGAGGAGTTCCCCCACAAATATGCCACGGTCGTCGGCGAGCGCGGGGTAACCCTGTCCGGCGGCCAGAAGCAGCGAACCGCGATCGCCCGCGCGCTCCTCCGCGATCCGAGCATCCTCATCTTGGATGACGCGCTGAGCAGTGTGGACACCCACACCGAGGAGATGATCCTCACCGGACTCAGACGGATCAAAGCGTCGCGGACGGTGCTCTTGATCTCCCACAGGATCTCCACGATCCAAGACGCCGATCTGATCGTGGTCCTGAACGAAGGACGCATCGTCGAACAGGGCACGCATGCCTCGCTGCTCGCGCAGGGAGGGCTCTACACGGGGCTGGTTGAGAAACAGCTGATCCGGGACGCCCTGGAGGCCGAGGATCCGGCGCCGTGAGCGTCCATTTTCAAGAAGACGACATTCTCGGAAAGACCTACGATGCCAGGCTGATCGGGCGACTGCTGGGATACGTGCGCCCGTATCGCGGGGTGACCGGGCTGGCCGTGGCGCTCCTCCTCCTGGCCTCGTTCACCGATCTGGTGGGCCCCTACCTGTACCGGATCGCCATCGATCGGTACATCGTGCCGGGGGCAGCGGGCGGAGCCAGGGCGGGAGATCTGCGCGGGGTGGCGCAGATCGCCGTCCTCTACCTGGGCGTCCTCGGGATCGGGTTCATCGCCCGGTGGCTCCAGAGCTACCTGATGCAGGTCGTCGGGCAGCGGGCAATGTACGACCTGCGGATGCACATCTTCCGGCACGTGCAGGAGCTGCCCATCGGGTTCTTCGCCCGGACGCCCGTGGGCCGACTGCTCACCCGCGTGACGAACGACGTCGACGCCCTCAACGAGCTGATTACGTCGGGGGTCGTGGCGATCTTCGGCGATATCGCCACGCTGTTCGGGATCATGGCGGTGATGCTGTGGATGGACTGGCGGTTGGCGCTCGTGGTGTTCTCTGTGCTGCCGCTGGTCTACCTGATCACCGAGCAGTTCCGCTTGCGGGCGAGAGACGCCTACCGGGCCGTGCGCACCCGCCTCGCGCGAATCAACGCCTACCTCAACGAACAGTTCATGGGGGTGACGGTCGTCCAGCTCTTCACGCACGAACGGGAGAGCCTGCGCAAGTTTGAGGCCCTGAACACCGATTACCTGGACGCGAGCCTCTCCGCGACGCGCAACTTCTCGCAGTTCTACCCGGCGATCCAGGTCGTGGGGACGATCGCCGTCGCCCTGCTGCTGTGGTTTGGAGGCGGACAGGCCGTCCGGCATGCCGTGACGCTGGGGGTCCTCGTCGCCGCGCTCCAGTACGCCGACCGCTTTTTCGAGCCGATCCGGGACATCTCGGACAAGTTCAACATCTTCCAGGCGGCGATGGCATCGTCCGAACGCATCTTCCGGCTGGTCGACGAACCCGTCACCCTGCAGGACCCCCCGGACCCCGTGGAGCTTCCCCGGGTGGAGGGACGGATCGAGTTCCGGGATGTCTGGTTCGCCTACGAAGAGGACGAGGGCTGGGTCTTGCGGGGGGTGTCCTTCACCATCGAGCCCGGGCAGACCGTCGCCGTCGTCGGGCACACCGGGGCCGGGAAAACCTCCATCATCAACCTGCTGACGCGTTTCCACGATCCGCAGCGGGGACAGGTGCGCATCGATAACGTCGACGTGCGCCGGGTGCGCCAGCGTGACCTGCGCCGACGCATCGGCCTCGTGCTGCAGGACGTGTTCCTCTTTTCCGGGACGATCGCGGACAACATCCGGTTGGGCAACGCCGCGATCACCGATGCGCAGATCCGCGAGGCCGCCCGCTACGTCGGGGCCGACCGGTTCATCGACGGACTCCCGCAGGGCTACGGCACAGAGGTACAGGAGCGCGGCGCCCGCCTCTCCGTCGGGCAGAAGCAGCTGATCGCGTTTGCCCGGGCGATCGCCCAAAACCCGGAGATCGTGCTGGTGCTCGACGAGGCGACGAGCAGCGTGGACGCGGACACCGAGCAGTTGATCCAGCAGGCGCTGGCCACACTCCTCCGCGGACGGACCTCGATCATCATCGCCCACCGGCTGTCGACGATCCAGCACGCCGACCGGATCATCGTGCTGCACAAGGGGCGGATCGCCGAGGAGGGGACCCACCGCGAACTGCTCGCCCGGGGCGGGATCTACGCCAAACTCTACCAGCTGCAGTATAAGGATCAGGAACGGACCGAATCGATCATCGCCGACCCGCGCGCGACCTGATCCTCGGGGTTCCGGCGCCGCGCGGAGAGGCCTCGTCCCGCCCCGAGGCGAATGAGCACGTATTCGAGCCCGCCGGGTCCACTTGGCCGCAGGATGCCGGGCTGCCGCCTCTCAGGACCCGCAGACCGGCACCCGCGACGGGATTGGAGGGATGGTCCACCATGGCGACAAGCCCGCTCGCCGACAAGAAGTGTGTTCCCTGCCTGGGAGGCGTCCCGCCCCTGACGGCGGCGCAGATCGCGCCGCTTCTGGCGCAACTCGACGGCTGGCAGGTCGAGGAGCACAAAAAGCTTGTGAAGCCGTTCAAATTTCGGAACTTCGTTGAGGCCGTGGATTTCGTCAACGCCGTGACCCCGGTCGCGGAGGCGGAACAGCATCACCCCGATCTCTACGTCCGCTGGGGGGAAGTCCGGGCCTACCTCTGGACCCACAAGATCGACGGCCTCACCGAAAGTGACTTTGTGATGGCCGCGAAGATCGACCGCGTGTACACCGCCCGGCGGCCGCGGTAGACGCTCGCGCACAGGGGGGAGACGGATGCGACTGGTGACCTTCGAACACCGCGGCGAAGCTCGCGTGGGGGTTCAGAGCGACAACGTGGTGATCGACCTCCGCGGCGCGTGGGGCAAGGACGGCGGCCCGGCGACGATGCTGGCGCTCCTCAGCGGCGGCCCCGCGGCCATCGCCCGCGCCCGCGAGGTCGCCGGGGCGGCGCCGGCGTCGGCACGGCTGCCCCTCGCCTCGGTCCGGCTGCTCGCGCCCATCCCCCGCCCTCCAAAGATGCTCTGCGTGGGGCTCAATTACCGCGACCACGCCGAGGAGACAGGGGCGGCGATCCCTCAGGTGCCGATCTTCTTCACCAAGGCTCCCTCCTGCGTCATCGGCCCGGGGGCGGCGATCGCGCTCCCGCCGGAGTCCCAGCAGGTCGACTATGAAGCAGAGTTCGCGGTCGTGATCGGCGCCAGGTGCCGGCGCGTCACCCCCGAGGCGGCGCGCGCCGCCGTCGCCGGCTACACGATCGTCAACGACGTCAGCGCGAGGGACTGGCAGTTCCGCACCAGCCAGTGGTTTATCGGGAAGACGTTCGACACCTTCGCGCCGATGGGCCCGGCGCTGGTGACCCCCGACGAGGTGGGCGATCCGCACGTCCTCGACGTCGGCCTGCGGCTCAACGGCCAGGAGATGCAGCGGTCCAACACCCGGCATCTCATCTTCGGGGTGTTCGACCTCGTTGCCGAGCTCTCGCGGGTGATGACGCTCGAGCCCGGCGACGTGATCGCGACCGGCACACCGGGAGGGGTGGGGTTCACCAGAAAGCCCCCGGTGTTCCTCAAGCCCGGAGACCGGGTCGAGATCACCATCGCCAAACTCGGCACGCTCGCCAACCCCGCCTCAGCCGACGGTCCGGCGTAGCCGACGCCGACGCCGCGCGGGCTCGAGGAACAACCTCACTCGACCCGCGCGGCTAGAAGCCGAACGGCAGGGCGAAGGTCGGCGGCGATGCGTGCCGCTCCCGCCGCGGCGGGGCCGGCCGCGTCCGGAACCAGCGCACCATCTCCACCAGCTGGGTGACGGCGTGGTCAAACACCCGCCGCCCTTTCTCCTTGGTCGCCTGCTCGGGCTGGCCGATCACGCCGGTCGGCGTGTAGGTCGACGTCCACTCGATCAGGGTCGCGACCGAGCTCTCGGTCAGGTCGCTGAAATGCCACCGCTCTTCGCCGGGGAGCGCCTTGTAATCCGCGAGGTGGTCCTTGATCTTGTCGGTGTGCACGTGCGCCTCATCGACGTGAAGGTACATCGACGTCTCGAGTTCGCAGGCGTGGGCGCATCCTCCGGGAATCACGGAGGTTCGCAATTCCTTGTTCCAGAACGTGCCGACGAGCTGCCACCAGCTGAGGGTGACGCAGAGGGCGTCGGTCTGCATAATCGTCTGCCGGCCCGCCTGCTCGACCAGATGATGGTTGGACCCGTGGCCGTTGAGGATGATGATCCGCTTGAAACCATGGTAGGCCACCGACCGGGTGATATCCACGAGGTATCTGATGAAGGTGGCGGGCTCGATGTTGATGGTACCGGGGAAGTCTTGGACGTGGTGGGTGTACCCATAGGGCACCGGCGGCATGACGAGCATGTCCCCGGGCGAGCGGCGGCCGGACTCGTAGGCCACCGAGGACGCGAGCTTGAAATCGGTGTCCAGCGGAAGATGATGGCCGTGCTGCTCGGTCGCCCCCACCGGCAGGATCACCACCTTCTTCATCGCCACGGCCTCGTTGATCTCCGGCCAGGTCAAGAGGTCGTAGCGGTACTGCGTCGACACTGACTCCGAGGAACTCATCGTCTCCCCTCCTTGAGGATGGTGCGAATTTATCGTCGGTCGTCCCCCGCCAGGCCGTGCCGCACCGCCCGCAGGAGCTGGGCGCTCGCCTCAATCACGCGGTCCGCCTCCCCCCGCGCGACATTGGTGTTGGTGAGCCCGTACGCCCAGCGATGCCGGTCCTGGTCGAGAATCTCTTCCAGCGAGACCTGCGGGATCAGGTCAAACTCGGAGGTCCCCGGCAAGTACCCGAGGTAGTCGTTGCAGTAGCCGAGGGGGAACGTGGTGGGGAACGGACTCCGCCGCCTGATTTCCTGCCCGCAGCCGTTGAACAACTCGAACGGGTTGCCGGACACGGCGACATCGCCGATCGCGATCGCCTGCAGTTCCACGTCGAGCGGTTCGTCGCGCCGGCGCACCATGTCGGCGTACATCGCCGCGGCGCCCTTCTGATACAGCAGCGGGAACCGCTGCGCGGAGTTCATCGTGTGCAGGTCGTCCGGCCAGATCTCCGGATACGCCGGTTCCGCCCGGCCGGCCAGGCGGGCCTCGAGCGCGAGCACCTCGGCGTCGGCCCAGGGCAGCCGCCGCCGTTGGAGCGCGAGCCGCCGCGCGCGGACCCCGATCTTCCGGTCGGGCACGGTGCGGATCTCGGGGAGGAGGCGGAGGACGTGGTCGGCCAGCGCCGCGCCGAGCCGGTCGCGGTGCGCATACGTCTGCGGCAGAGCCTCCGCGTTGCCGAACCAATAGTTCCAGGGGCCGATGTCCCCCGTGCACCCCTGCAGAAACAGACACGCCGCCCCGGGGTGCGCCGCCCGGACGGCGGCGCGGAACGGACCGGGGAACTCCGCGTTCCAGAGCCGCGTGTGGCCGGCCAGGGTGATCGGGTGGCAGGCGAAGGCGGCGATCACGACCAGCAGCCGACCGGCCGCGTCGTCGACCCGCAGCACCGACACGGTGTCGTCGACCGGCACCTCGTGCCGGACGCGGTTGATCGACAGCCCCGGCGCATGCGTGCTCCCGGCGCCGACTCGCGCGGGCCGGCGGTGGACGTGCGCGCCGTAGATCGCGCCGGCGATCAGATCCGGCAGCAGGGCCTCGTACCGCCCGAACGCGGGGACGGTCCCCAATCCGGCGCGGGCGGCCGCCCGGGGGAGGCTCGGGGCGCTGTGGTTGTGCGAGGCGTTGATGAGGACGGCCTGGGGAGGCATGCCGGTCAGCTCGTGAACCCGCGCGCGCACCGCGTCGGTGAGTTCACGGGTGACAAACGCCAGATCCACGGCCGCCACCGCGGCGGTGCGCTCCCCGTCATCGAAGACCGCGGCCTGCGCCAGCAGCGGCTCGTGCTTCCCCACGGCCAATCCCGTGCGCAGACGCCACAGGCCGTGGGGCAGCCCGTACGGCGGGGTGATGTCGGCCTCGCCCACCCCCACCTGGATCGCGGTCCTCACCCCCATCGCCCCCCGTCCCTCACCGAGCCCCCGTTCAGAGGAGTTCCTCGTGCCGGCAGGGGTGCCCCACCACCATCACGCAGTCGCCCTGCGTCGTCGCCGCGATCGCCCGCAGCGAGCAGACGGTCCCGGAGGTCTGGCCGACGATCTCCGTCGGCGCGCGATCGGGCCGATCCGGGAAGTGGAGCCGGCCGACGACCTGTCCTCCCCCCACCGTCTCGCCGAGTTCGACCAGGGGTTCGAACAGGCCGCTCTCCGGGGAGAGGTGGTAGTCGCCAGGATCCAGCGCGCGGAGGACCACGGCCTCGGGGAGGCCGAGCGACGCCCGCGTCTCCACCGGGCCGGCCAGCACGCCGGTCTGCCTGAGAAAGTTCCTCAGGCCGCGTTCCGCCAACCGGTGGATCCCCGCGGTGGCGTGGCCCCCACCCCCGAGCTCGGTCCCGACGACCACCTTCCCCTGCCGCTCGGCCTCGTCCACGAGCAGCCCTCCCCCGGCGATGTTGATGTACACGAAGTGGTACGCGGTGATCCAGGACCGCATCGCTTCGACCATCCGGGCCCGCTGCCCGCGGTTGTCGACCAGGTGCACCTCCGACCACGCGAGGCAGCGCATCGATCGCCCGCCGCTGTGCATGTCGCAGATGGCATCCGCGACCGGGAACAACATCCGGGTGAGATAGTCGGCGAGCTGCGCGTCGGGAGGCCCGGCGGGAGAGCCGGGGAAGCTGCGGTTGAGGTTTGCCCCGCTCGGCCAGAGGCGGGTGTAGGCCCGCGAGGCCTCCGGGGAGAGACAGGGGAGGATGATCAACCGTCCGCGCACGTCGGCCGGCTGGACTGCCCGGGCCAGGGCGAGCGCGGCGATCTGCCCCTCGGGCTCGTCCCCGTGCACCCCGCCCGTCACGACCACGGTCGGCCCGGGGCCGTTGGCGAGGCAGATCAGGGGGACGAAGAGGTTCGACCACCCGCTCTCGTTGGTGGACCGAGGGATCTGGAGCCGGCCGACCTGTTTGCCCGGCTTGTCGAAATCCACGCTGGCGATGATCGGCGAGTCGCTCATGGTCTCCTATGCATCCCGGAGTTGAGGGTCGAGGATGTCCCGCAGGCCGTCCCCCAGAAAGTTGAAGCCGAGCACGACGGTCATGATGGCCAGCCCCGGCGAGATCGCCAGCCAGGGCGCCCGCTCCATGTAGGAGCGCGAGGCGTTCAGCATGCTCCCCCACGAGGGCTCGGGCGGCTGCGTCCCCAGCCCCAGGAAGCTCAGCGCGGCCTCGGCGAGGATCGCCGTGGACAGGTAGACCGTGGTGAGCACGATCAGCGGCGCCAGGATGTTGGGGAGGAGATGCCGGACGATGATGCGGGCGTCCGACGTTCCCAGGCTTCGCGCCGCCTCGACATAGGGGAGGCTGAGCACGCTCAACGCCGACCCCCGGACGACGCGCGCGAAGGCCGGGGCGTAGACGATGCCGATCGCGATCATCGCGTTGGTCCGGCTGGGGCCGAGCAGCCCCGCGATCAGGATCGCCAGGACGAGGCCGGGGAAGGCGAACATGATGTCGACCCCACGCATCAGCGCCGCGTCGACCGCCCGTCCGTAGAAGCTCGCGGCGACCCCGATCACCGTCCCGGCGACGAGGGCGATCACCACCGAGATCATCCCGACTTGGAGGGAGACCTGCGCCCCGTGGATGATCCGGCTCAACTCGTCCCGACCGAGCTCGTCGGTCCCCAGCGGATGGCCGGCGGCCGGCGCGAGCAGCCGCCGGGAAGCCTGGCTGGCGTAGTCGGGCTGCCAGGCCAGGGGTCCCAGCAGTGCGATCAGCACGGTGACGAGGATGATCGCGGCTCCGAGCACGCCGATCGTGTTCCGCCGCAGGCGGGAAACCTGCCCCCAGAGCCGCGGTGTACCCATCCGGGAGTGGGCGCCGATGGAGATATCGAGCAACGGTTGGGCGGTCATGCCTGTTCGATCCGGGGATCCAGCACCCCGTAGAGGAGATCGACGCACAGGTTGACGATCACGAACACGGCGGCGAGAAAGAGCGCCGTGAACTGGATGACCGTGTAGTCGCGGGTGAAGATCCCCTGCACCAGCGTGTAGCCCATCCCGGGGAGGCCGAAAATCACCTCGACGATCGTCGCTCCGCCCATCAGCGTTCCGACCTGAAATCCGATCACCGTGATCACCGGAATCAGCGAGTTCCGGAGCGCGTGCCGGAACATCACCACACCCGCCGGCGCGCCCTTGGCCCGGGCGGTGCGGATGTAGTCCGCCCGCAGGACCTCGAGCATACTCGCCCGCGTCATCCGCATCACCGCGGCCATCAGGTACACGGCGATGGCGAGCGCCGGCAGGGCCATCTGTCCGAGGTTCCCGAGAGGGTCCTGCCAGGGGGGGATCCAGGTCACGGGCGGGATCCAGTGGAAGAACACGGAGGTGACGAGCAGCGCCAGCGTGGCGAACCAGAAGTTGGGCAGCGAGAGTCCGACCAATCCCCCCACGCGGGCCGCGAGATCGACCCCGGTATTCGGGCGAACGGCCGACACCACCCCCAGCGGCACACCCACCGCGGTCGCCGTGATCGTGGCGAGCGCCGCGAGCTCCACCGTGATCGGAATGGCCCGCACCATGATCTTCGCCACCGGCTCGCCGCTCGTCAACGACGTGCCGAGTCTGCCGGTGACCACCCCCCCGGCGAAGCGGAAATACTGGAGCGGCAGCGGATCGGCCAGGCCCAGCGCCTTGCGGACCGCCTGCTTGGCCCCCGCGGAGGCGCTGGCGTCGCCGACGAGCATCGCGTCCACGACGTCGCCGGGGAGCAGACGGACCATGGCGAAGATCAGCACCGACATCCCGACCAGCGTCGGAACGACGAGCAGCAACCGGTGCAGAGCAAACCGAGCCACGCCCCCCCTCCACCGACTAGCCGTCGCCCGAATTCGTACGCGTGGGGTTCACTCCACCCAGGCCCCGATCAGACCTCGCTCCGTGTCGTCGTACGACACGTAGTATCCGTTCAGCCGCCGGCGCACGATCTGATATTTCATCGGGTTGACCAGCGGCATCGCCGGCCACTCCGTCAGCACGATCTCCTGCAGCCGCCGGTAAATCTGGAGCCGCTTCGCCCGATCGGTGGTGCGCAGGCCCTCGTAGAACAGGTCCGTCAACTCCTTGTTGTTGTACCCGGCCTGATACCACGCCTTGTACACGTCGCCCGCGGGATCGAAATCGGCGAGGAACCCGCTGGGGTCTCCGCGCATCCCCCGGCCGGTGGACTGCCACTCAAACTCTCCCCGGCCGTTGTTCCGGGCAAAGGTGCCGATCTCGAGCGGCTGCACCGTCACGTTGACGTTGATCAGCTTCAACTGGTCCTTGATCACCTCGGCGTTCTGCGTATAATCGATCGGATGCGCGATCGACTGCACCGTCACCGAGAAGCCGTTCGCGAATCCGGCCTCCGCCATCAACTGCTTGGCCCGGGGGATGTCGTAGCGCTCCCACTTGAGCTTGAGGGCATCCTGAGAGAGGGGCCACGCCCCGTAGCCCTGCGGGATCTTGCTCGTGTACACGGCGTCGCCGCCGTACACTTTCTCGATGATCTCCTGACGGTTGATCGCCGCGCTTACCGCCTGGCGAACTTTGACGTTGTCCCACGGCTTGCCGTCGTTCTTCAGGGTGAATTCCAGCTCCCGGAAGACGGCGGTCAACCCCTTCAAAGTCTCCAGCGACGGGTCGCCCCGAAGGGTGGCGGCCGAGTCGGCGGTCACGGATGCCCCATCGATCGCCCCGGAACGCAGCGCGGCCACCCGGGCTTGCTCGTCCTGCAGGACCTTCATGGTGATCTCATCGACGTACGGGAGCGTGGGCCGCCAGTAATCCTTGAACCGGCTCAAGCGCGTATGGTCGTTGGGAATGTACTCTTCCAACTTGAACGGCCCGGTCCCGTCGGCGTGGGTGCGCAGATCCATCCGGTCGTACAGCCCCTTGGGGATGATCCACGAGTATCGTCCCCAGGCCAGATAGCCCAGCATCGTGGCGTCGGGTTGGGTCATGGCCACGCGCACCGTGTAGTTGTCCACGACCTCGACGCCGGCAATCTTCGGATAGTAGCTCTGCGTGACCCCGGGGGGCGGGGGGGTCTTCTGCAGGTCGAGCGAGTACTTGACGTCGGCGGCGTCGAGCGCCTTGCCGCTGTGGAACTTCACCCCCTTGCGCAGCCGGAAGATGTAGGTCTTGTCGTCGGGAATCTCCCACGACTCGGCCAGCGCCGGCTTGAGGCTCAACTGGCGGTCCCACCCCAACAGCGACTCGTAGACGAGCGACGTGATCTCGAAGTTCGATCCGTTGACGGCGCCAAAGGGGATCGTCGCCACCGGATCCGACGTCATCCCCCAGGTGACCTTGCCCCCCCGCTTCGGCGCGCTCGCCGCGTGCGCGCCTCCGACGACGCCGAGCGACACCCCTCCCGCCCCGGCCAGTGCCGCGGCCCCGATCAGGAAATCCCGCCGGCTGAGAACCCCACACCCCATCGTGCCTCGGATCCTCGTCGCGTCCATGGGCTCCCCCTTCTGGCCTCCCGGGGTGCTCCCGGGCGGCTGGATCTTCGTGGTGACCGGACCCGGGGGGACGGCTGACCCGCCCGGGCGGGCCCCATTTTCGTTGGCGAGCTTAGCGCACCGTTTCCCGGTGCATGTCGTGCAGCGCCGCGACCGTCCCGTCGATCACCCGCCCGGCCGCCTCGGGCGCGAAGGGCGAGGTCTCGACCTCGTACCCCCCGCGCGGGTACTCCGCGGGTGTGGGGATGTACCCCGACCACCCGCCCACGTACCCGCCGAACCAGGTGTGGCGGAACGGCGAGCGGGCCTTGATCGCCAGCGCGATGTCCGCGAACGGCTCGCACGGGATCCCCGCCAGCACCGCCGGGCCGATCCGGAGCAAGTGCAGCTCAACCGGCAGATCGGGCCGTCCCCCAAACGCGCGCGCCCGCTCCCGGGCCATCGCCGCCCGCTTGGTGGCGAACGTGGCCGCCTCGATCTCCGCCGCCGGCGCGTCATGCGCCACCAGCGTCTCCCGGCGGCGGCGCGCCGCCTCGGCCTGCGCGTCCGCCTCCGCCAGGGCAGGCTGGGGGCGAAGCGGGAGACGCAGTTCGCGCGAGGACACCCGCACCACCGGGACGGGCTCCGCCACCGGCACCCCCGTCCACTTGCCGAGCGGCGCGCCGGACTCCCAGACCCGCTCGTGCCGGTACTGCACCGCCGGGACGGCCAGCGCGAAGTAGACGCGGGCGGCTTCGCACCCGACCTGCACCCCCAGTTTTCGAATCACCCGCGCATCGTCGGTGAATCCCTCCGGCCCCGGCCCGACGTTGCCCGTCGCCCCCTGGGCGAACAGGCACGTCGCCCCGGTGAGCCCCTCCACCACCCGCTTCAGGTGCCCGGGCCAATCGGCGCTGATGTACCGGTTCGTGGGACCCATCGTCGTGGCATGCATCGTGTACCCGGCGATCACCGCGAGAGGGGCGCCGTCCGCGCCGTCGATGCGAACCACCAGAACGTGAGGATCGATCACCCCCTCCGGGTTGACCCCGGTCACCACCCGCCCGCCCGGGGCCGTTTCCCGACGGTTGACGGCGACCCGGCTGTCCCCCGCCCCCACCGCGACGCGGGCCGGCCGGAGACGCGCCATCGCCATGCGCGCCGCTCCCGCGGCCAGATCGGGGAGCTGCTCATAATAGCGCCGGAGCGCCGCGGTCCCCTCCTCCATCCACGCCCAGGTGCCAGGGGGTGGGCCGGCGTGGTTGTGGGTCTCGGCCACCCGGACCTTCTGGGGGGGGAGCCGGAGGACGCGCGCCACCTCGGCCCGCACCGCCTCGGCGTCCGCGATCGTGACGGCGACCAGATCCAGGTCGACGACGGCCGCGGTCTCCTCCCCATCGGAGACCACCAGGACCGTCGCCCAGAGATCGGTCTCGACGCCGTCCGCGTAGAGGTGCGTCTGCGCCCCCCAACCGGCGTGCGGGACCACGAGCGGCGGTGTGATGATCGCCCGGCCGGCGCCGGCGCGGAATCCGGGGGTCACGCCCCGACCCCCACCAGCGCCCGTTGGGCGACCGCAATGCTCTCGCCGAGGATCGCGCACATCTCATCGATATCCTGCGGCGTGACGACGAGCGGCGGGGCGAACGCGGCGAATTCGTTCCCGCAGCGCAGGATCATCCCCCGCTCGCGCGCCGCGCGCTCCACGAGCTTACCGGGGCGCGCCGGTGGGGGAAATGCCGCCCGGGTACGGCGGTCCTGCACGAACTCGACGCCCTGGAGCAGCCCGGCGCCCCGGACGTCCCCGATGATCGGATAGCGATCGGCAAGTTCGACCAAGCGCGCCCGAAGGCGCTCCCCCTGGCGCTTCGCGTTCCCGACGAGATCGCGTTCGATCAACTGGGTCAGCGCCGCCACCCCCGCGGCGCAGGCGACGGGGTTCCCGGCATAGGTGTGGCCGTGGTGGAACTGCCGGTTCTCATCGGCCTCGCCGTAAAACGCCTCGGCGATGCGGTCCCGGATCAAGATCGCGGCGAGCGGCGCGTAGCCGCCGCTCATCCCCTTGCCGCAGCACGTGATGTCGGGGACGGCATCGTAGAACTGGGAGGCGAACATCGTCCCCAGGCGGCCGAACCCGGTGATGATCTCATCGTAGATGAGCACGACGCCGTGTCGGGTGCAGATCTCGCGCAGCCGCGGGAGATAGTCGGGGGGCGGGACGACGAACCCCGCCGAGGAAATCGAAATCGGTTCGACGATCACCGCCGCCACCGTTTCGGGATCCTCGGCCTCGATCGTGCGCTCGATCAGGCCGACGCAGGTCCGCCCGCACCCGGGATAGGTCTGATCGAACGGGCACCGGTAGCAGTACGGCGGATGGACGTGGATGAACCCCACGCCGAGCGGCTCGTAAACCGACTTGCGGTCGCGGCCGCCGCCCGCGGACAGCGCGCCCATCGTGCCCCCGTGGTAGGCGCCGTACCGGCTGATGATCTTATACCGGCGCGGGTGCCCGGTCTGCTGATGGTACTGGCGGGCCAGCTTCATCGCCGACTCCGTCGCCTCCGAACCGCCGCTGAGGAGCTTGAGGGCTCCCACCCCCGGTGGGGCGATCCGCAGGAGGAGCTCGGTCAGCTGCAGCGCCGGCAGACTGGTGCCGTGCAGCGGCGGCGCGAACGCCAGCTGCCGAGCCTGGGCCGTCATCGCCTCGATCACCGGCATGTTGCCGTGCCCCAGGCTGCAGACGAACACGCCGGAGAGACCGTCGATGTACCGCCGCCCGGCGGTGTCGGTGAGGCGGATCCCCTCGCCGCCGGCGAACACGAGCGGGTCCTTGGCGAACTCCCGCATCTGCATGAAGTCGAGAAAGATGTGCGGGATCGTCTGCGTCGCATCCATCCCCATCGAGCCTCCCCGCTCCTGCGAGTCCGAGCGCCCCGTCGACCCTAGCGGTCCGACCGGTACCGCTCGACGATCTCTTCGTTCAACTCGACGCCGAGGCCGGGCGTCTGCGGAATTTGTGCCACCCCGTCCTCGACGCGGACGGCGGTGCGGACGAGGTCCCGCCGCAGCGGCGACTCCGCCACCGTGTATTCGACGAACGGGATCTCCGCCAAGGTGGCCGCGAAGTGGAGCGTCGCGGCGACCAGGATGCCCGACTTCCAGGCGTGCGGCACGCACAGCGCGTGGTGGGCGACCGCGAGATCGGCGATCCGACGGCCCTGCGTGAACCCCCCGGCGCGGGCCAGGTCCGGCTGGATGACGTCGACGCGGCCCACCTCCAGCAGGTTCCGGAACGCCTCCGCCAGGGTCTCCTGCTCCCCCGTGGCGATGCGCGTGCCGCGCGAGGCGGCGGTGAGCCGAGCCCAACCGTCGAGGTCGTCGCTGGCGAGGGCCTCCTCCAGCCAGAACGGCTGGTACTCCTGGAAGGCATCGAGGCGGCGGATCGCCTCTCGCGCCGTCCACGGAGCTCCCGCGTCCACGAGCAACGCGGCATCCCCGATCGCCTCCCGCGCCGCCCGGACGAGCCGGACGTCGGTGGCCAGGTCCGGGCCCATCGGCCCCCAGCCGAACTTGACGGCGCGGTAGCCCTCGGCGATGTGGCGCTGCGCGCGGTCGCGCATCAGGCCGAGATCCGCCTCGAACAGCATGCTCGCGTACACCGGAATCGAATCCCGGCGCGCGCCGCCGAGGAGCGTGTGCACGGGGAGGCCGAGGGCCTTGCCCTTGATATCCCAGAGGGCGAGGTCGACCGCGCTGATCGCCTCGATCGTCACCCCGCCCCGGCCCATCCAGAGGGTACCGTGGTACATCGCGTCCCACAGCCGGTCCGTATGCAGCGGGTCCTCTCCCACAAGCACGCCCGCGAGTCCCCGGGATCGCATCCACGACTCCGGAGCGTCCACGATCGCCTTAACCACATCGGGAGAAGCGTCGGCCTCGCCGATTCCGGTGATCCCGGCGTCGGTGTGCACGCGCACGATGACGTCGTCCTGGATGCCGTCGGCGCGGGTCCAATCCAGATCGGGAATCCGCAGAGGGATCGCCTCAACGTTGGTGATCTTCATGCCCCCTCCTCTGCTCGGACGCTTCGTCCGCTGCCGCCCCCGGCCCGCCGCCCAAGTAGTGGCGGGCCGCCTGTACGTACACCCGCGCGGCGCGCACCAATTCGTCCACCTCAATCCATTCCACGTCGCCGTGGGCGCCCGCGCCCTGCGGACCGTGGTAGACGGCGGGGATGCCGCCGTCGTTCACGAAGATCGAAACGTCCCCGACGATGCTCACCCCGCCGAGCGGCAGCGGCTGCCCCGTGACCTCCCGGTAGGCGCTCCGCACCGCCGCGACGATCGGAGAGAGCGGATCGAGTTCGAAGGCATCGCGGTCGCGCTGCGCCCGGACCTCCCACACGACGTCGTGACCCTCCACGGCGCGCGCGACCAGCTCCTCGAGTTCCTGGCGCACGCGGGCGAACCCGGTCCGGACGCCGTACCGGCGCGTGCCGGTGATCTGCGCGGCCGTGGGGAAACGGTTGTAGAAATCGCCGCTGTGGAGCATCCCGACGAAGTACGTCTCGGGGCCGACGTGCGGCAGAGGAGCCGACGCCAGCTCCCGGGACCGGGCGGCCATCGCCCGCGCCACCTCGACGGCGAGCAGCAGCGGATTCGGGGTGCCGGGCGGCGTGCGCACCTCGTGGGTGCCCTCGCCGTCGCGGCGGATCGTCACCTCGAAGACGACATTGCCCTTGCCGATGACCGGGAGGATGGTGCTGGCCCCCTCCGCGACGATCGCGGCGTCGCCCTTCACCCCCCGCCGGACGAGCGCCTCGAGATCCTCCCCGTAGCCCGTCGGCGCCTCGTGCAGCCCGTGCGCGACCACCAGCAGTTCGCCCCGCAGGGCCTCCCGGCGCGCCGAGAGCAGGCGCACCGCCTCGCAGATCGCCACCAGGCCGCCCTTCATGTCTGCCGCACCGCGGCCGTAGACCCGCGACCCCTCCCGCCGGGGCGGCGCATGGGGGACGGGCACCGTGTCGAGGTGCCCGTTGAACTCCAGCACGGGACCGGGACCATCCAGGGGCATCCGCGCCACCACGCTCGGCGCCCCCGGGAACTCCTCGATCATCTCGACGGCCATGCCGAGCGTTCGGAGCCGTTCGGCGTAGTGGCGCGCCGCGGCGCCGCTGTCCCCGGTCGGGCTGGGAATCCGCACCATCTCCAGGAGGAAGGCGGCCATGCGCTCGGGGTCCGCGTCCTCGCCGACCTCCTGCCGGTCGACCGGTCCGTGGGGCATCGGCATCATCACCGGGGTCCGAGTCGTGGGGGCGGCCCGGGGCCGCCCCCACGACCGCGCCTATTTGGTCACAACGGGCCAGTACCACATATTCCGGAGGCCGAGGCCGCCGTCTTCGAGGATCTTGGGGATCCCGTCCCGCTTCCCGCGCAGTTCGTCGATGGCGCGCGAGATGGCGAAGTTGAGGTCGACGTCGTCCTTCCGGATCCCGTACCGGGCATAGCCGTACTCTTCCAGCGAAGGCGAATAGCCGGTGGCAAACTCGATCGGCACGCCGGGGTGGTTCTTGATGAACAGGCCGACCTTGATGTCGTCCTCCATCGACACGTCAATCCGCCCCGCCAGCAGGTCGGCAAATTCCGCGTCGTTCGTGGCGTAGAGCTTGAGCTCTTTCAGATCCTTCCGCCGCGACAGGAGGTCGTGGTTAAAGCTGCCGCGGACCGTCCCCACGATCTTGCCGGCGAGGTCGGCCGCCGTGTGGATGTTCTTGGGGTTCCCCTTGCGCACCGCAAGCGATGACCCGTACCAGTACGCCGGGCTGGTGAAATCGATCACCGCCAGCCGCTTCGGGTTCTCGTGGATGTTGTCGGCGGCGACGTCCCAGCGCTTTGAGATCAGCCCGGGAATCATCGCATCGAACTGGACGATCTGCCAGGAGACCTTCTCGATACCGAGCAGCTTGGCGATCATCCGAAAGATCCTGACGTCGAGCCCGTCCATCTCCTTGGTCTTCTCGTCCTGATAGGTGAACGGGTAATCGTTGGCGATGCCGATCACGATGCCTTCGCGCAGCACGCGCTTGAAGGAACCGTCGCCGCCGGTGAAGGAGCTGACGCCGCCGATCCCCCCCACTCCGGCGTTGACAGGAAACGACGTGCCGACCAGACACACCGTGGCGAGGAGCACGAACACCATTCCCCGACTCTTGCCCCGCATGCCGTCATCCCTCCTTCTGCATCTGACCGACTGGACCGACCTCATCCCCGTCCGGCGCACCCCACCCCCCCTCTCGATTGGCACGGCGGAGCCATGACCGCCCCTGCCGCGGCGTGATCGCTCAGAGGCCAGATCGTCTCGCCCGAGCCGGGGCGGAAGCGGTGCCGTCGTGTGAAAATCGACGTCGCTCCCACCCGGGCTCGAAGAGATTGAAGAAGCCTTGGACGTACGGGTGCTCTCGCGCCGCATCTTCATTGAGGTCCGCGCCGATGCCCGGTCCGCCCGGCAGAGGGAGGCATCCCTCCACGACCCGGGGGACCCCGCTGAACACCTCCCAGAGCCAGGGCTCCTGGAAATCGTCAAACACCTCGAGGATCCTGAAGTTGGTCATCGCCGCACAAGCGTGGGCGGTGGCGGCGGTGCACAACGGGCTGTTCGCGTTGTGTGGGGCGACCGTCACGTAATGGGCATCGGCCATCGCGGCGATCTTCTTCAGCCCCAAGAAGCCCCCGGCGTGCGCAATGTCCGGCTGCACGACATCCGGAATCGCATGCTGGAAGAGCCGCCCGTATTCGACGTGACCGAAGACGCGCTCACCCGTCGCGATCGGCACCGGGCTGCCCTCGACGACCCGGCGGAGCGCTTCTAGGTTCTCCGGCGGGACGGGCTCTTCGAACCAGGAGGGCCGGGAGGGCGCCAGCGCGCGCGCCAGCGCGAGAGCGGTGGCGGGGGTGAAGCGACCGTGTCCCTCCACGTGGATCTCGAACTGCGGACCCACCGCGTCGCGCACCGCCGCCACGATCTGGACGCTGCGATCGAACTCGGCGTGCTCGAGCTCATAGAATCCGGGGCCGAACGGATCGACCTTCAGCGCTCGGTATCCCTTCTGCGCCACGTGCGCGGCCAGCCGCGCAAATTCGTCGGGCGACCGCGTCTCCGTCTGATACCAGCCGTTCGCGTACACCTGGAGCCGATCCCAGCACGCCCCGCCCAGCAGCTGATAGACGGGCTGGTGGGTCACCTTGCCGAGGATATCCCAACACGCCATCTCCACCGCGCTCAGTCCGCTCATGGCGATGACCCCGCCCCGCCAGAATTCGTCGCGGTACATCCGGTTCACGAGATCCTCGATGCGGAGCGGGTCGGCGCCGAGCACGAACCGCTGGAACAGGCCCTGCAGGTACCCCACCACCCCCTCTTCACGGTTCTGCGTTGTCGCCTCCCCGACGCCGTACAGGCCTTCGTCGGTCGTGGCCTTCACCAGGATGAGGTTGCGCCAGCTGGTGCCGATGACGATGGTCCGGACGTCGCTGATCCTCATCCCGCGATCCCCCGCCTCACCAATCGGCGACGGCGCCGTCGGCGTGGAAGTACCGCATCAGCGGCTCCTGCGCCATCGGGTGCTTCGCCGCCTTGCGTTCGTCAATGTTGACGCCGAGCCCCGGACGGGTCGGCGGGAGCATCTGCCCGGCCCGCCGCTCGATCGGCTCGTCGACGATGTCGTCGCGCCAGGGGACATCGGCCCACATCTGTTCCTGGATCAGGAAATTCGGGGTGGAGAGGGCAAAGTGGAGGCACGCGGCCTGCGCCACCGGGCCCCCGGGGTTGTGGGGCGCCACGGAAATGTAGTAGCATTCCGCCATCGCGGCGATTTTCTTCAGTTCCGAGAGCCCGCCGCAGTGCCCGACGTCGGGCTGCAGCACCGCGCACGCTCGTTGCTCCAGCAGGGGCCGGAACTGAAACCGCGTCACCAGCCGCTCCCCCGCCGCCACCGGGCACGGCTGCTGGCGGGCCACCTCCGCCATCGCCTCCACGTTCTCCGGCAGACACGGTTCTTCGATGAACAGGGGCGCGTAGGGAGCGACCGCCCGACCGTACTGGATCCCCATCGCAGGGGTCGTGCGGCCGTGGAAGTCGAGCATGATGTCCACCGCATCCCCCACGGCGTCTCGCAGCGCCCCCATCAGCCGCTCGACAAGCTTCACCGGCTTCGGGCCGTCGAGGGGGGCGGTCCGGGGAACGCACACCGCCTTCACGGCCGTGAAGCCTTGCTCCACGGACGCCCGCGCGTGCGCGGCGACCTCTTCCGGGGTGAACGATTCATAGACGGCGTCCGTCCGCCCACCCCCGAGGTGATCATAGAGACGCACCCGGTCGCGCACGGCCCCGCCGAGGAGGTGGTAGGTGGGCACCCCGCGCACCTTGCCGGCGATGTCCCACAGCGCCTGGTCCACGCCGCTGATGGCACTCATCGCGATGATCCCGCCGCGGAAGAAGCCCTGGCGGCTCATCACCTGCCACAGATGCTCGATGCGCAGGGGATCCTCGCCGACGAGAAACGCGGCGAGGTCGGCCAGGCCCGCGGCGACCGATCGCGTCTTCCACTCGGTGGTGCACTCGCCCCACCCCACGACCCCCGCGTCGGTCTCCACCTTCGCGAACACCCAGTTGCGCATGCCGGCTCCCACGATCACCGGGGAGACCGCGCTGATCTTCATCGAGGGGGGGTGGCCGAGAACGCCGCCGGGTCGTCCCCCAGCTCGGCGTTCCGCTCGAGGATCGACTGGAGGAACTGTCTCGTGCGCTCGTTCCTCGGGGCCGAGAAGATCTGCTGCGGCGCGCCCTGCTCCATGATGACGCCATCGGCCATGAAGATCACCCGGTCGGCGACGTCCCGCGCGAACCCCATCTCGTGGGTGACGACGAGCATCGTCATGCCCTCGCTGGCCAGCTGGCGCATCACCCGCAGCACCTCGCCGATCAGTTCCGGATCCAGGGCCGAGGTCACCTCGTCGAAGAGCATCGCCTTCGGCTGCATGGCCAGCGCCCGCGCGATGGCGACCCGCTGCTGCTGGCCGCCGCTCAACTCGTGTGGGTACGCACCGATCTTATCGGAGAGGCCGACCTTCGCCAAAAGCGCGGCGGCGCGTTGGCGGACCTCTTCCTTCGCCTCGCGCCGGACGTAGACCGGGGCGACCATCAAATTTTCGAGCGCCGTCAGATGCGGGAACAGGTTGAAGGACTGGAACACCATGCCGACCTGCGACCGCAGCGCCTCGATCTTGTGATCGGCATCGGCAATCCTCTGCCCCTCCCGTGTGTAGCGGTAGACCGGGACCCCCTCGATGTAAATCGTCCCGCTGTCCAGCGGCTCCAGATGGTTGATGCACCGCAGCAGCGTCGACTTCCCCGCCCCCGACGGCCCGATCAGGCAGACCACCTCGCCCTTTTGGACCTCGAGCGAGACGTCCCGCAGGACGTGCAGACGGCCGAATGACTTGTTGATCCCCTCCAGCCGGATCATGACACCGCTCCCTGCGGCGCGCCCCGGGTGGGACCGCCCATCGGCGCGTCCCGCCGCGGCCGGTAGCCGATCTTCATCCGGCGCTCGAGGTACTGCACGCCGAGCGATCCCGGGTAGGAGATGGCGAGGTAGATGACGCCGATGATCGTGAAGATGGCGAAGTACTGAAAGTTCGTCGCCGCGATGATCTGTCCGGTAAAGATCAACTCCTTGACCGTGATCAGCGAGGCGAGCGCGGTGTCCTTGAACAGGGAGATGAAATAGTTCCCCAGCGGCGGGACGACGATGCGGATGGCCTGGGGCAGGATAATCAGCCGCATCATCAGCGTCCGGGACATCCCCAACGCCTGCGCGGCTTCGAGCTGCCCCTTCGCCACCGCCTGGATCCCGGCGCGGTACACTTCCGAGAGGTAGGCGGAGTAGTTGATCGTCAGCCCGATCACCCCGGCCGTGAACGGGTCGAGCTTGATTCCGAACGCGGGCAGCACAAAGTAGATGTAGAAGAGCTGCAGCAGCGCCGGGGTCCCGCGGATGATCTCGATGTAGATGGTGGCCACCGTCCGCACCGCCCGGAACCTGGTCATCCTCGCCAGCGCCACGATCAGCCCGAACACCAAGCTGAGCGCCATGACGGTGAGGGTGAGCTCGACGCTGATCAGCGCTCCGCGGAAGAGATCGGGGAGGTATTCCCCCGCGCTGCTGAAGTTAAAGAGCGTGAAGATTCCGTTCATACCGCCCTCCTCCTCAGCTCGCCGGCGTCAGCACGGCTTTGATCAGATCGCCGGGATCGGTGGTGAGCCGCTCGAACACCTCCGGGCCCGCCTCGAGTGGATAGGGCCGGGCCCACTCCCCTTCGACCAGCCCGGATCTCAGGAACTCCACGGCGTGGACAAAGTTGTCGTAGGTGTAGGCGTACGAGCCGTGGACCTCGATCTCGCGGTTCACGATGTCGACGGCGTTGAACGGCGTGGTCTCTTCCCCCAGTCCCAGCAGCGCCACCCGTCCGCCGCTGCGCACACAGGCCACCGCCGCCTGCCGGGTCGGCGAGCTGCCCACCGCCTCGATCGCCAGGTCCACCCCGTCGCCGTCCGTGAGCTCCCGAATCCGGCCCGCCACATCCGCCGCCCGCCCGTCGAGCGCCGCCGTGGCCCCCAACCGCCGCGCCACGGCGAGCCGCGCCGGGACGAGGTCCACCGAGACGAGGACGACCGGCGACAGCAGGCGCGCCAGGTGGAGCGCCATCAACCCCTGCGTCCCCGCCCCGAAGATGGCGATCCGCCGCGGCAGGCCGCGCGCATTCCGGTCGAAGATGTGGACGGCGTTCGCCAGGGGCTCCGCCAGGCTCGCCGTAAACAGGGAGACGCCCGGGGGGAGGGGGACGACCGAGGCCCGGGGCACCGCGACCAGGTCCGCGAATCCGCCGGGACGGTGGACCCCGATCACCTGCCGCGACCGGCACTGGGACGTGTCCCCGCGACGACAGGCCGGACAGCGGCCGCAGGTGATCAACGGGTAGACGGCGACCGGGGATCCCACCGCGAGGTCGCGCACGCCCGGCCCGACGGCGGTCACGGTTCCGGAAAACTCGTGCCCCATCACCAGCGGCGGCACCCGGTTCAGGCTCTTCCCCAGGTACCCGTGCAGGTCCGATCCGCAGATGCCGGAGGCCTGCACGTTGACGACGACCTCTTCGGGTCCCGCCGCCGGCGGCGGCGCGTCCCGGAGCTCCATCCGCCGGGGGCCGAGGTAGACGAGGGTGCGCATCGGCGTCTACTCCCCCAGCAGCGGCAACACGCTGTCCAGGATCCGCCGGCGCACGGCGCTCAACGGCGCGAGCGGCGCCCGCACCTCATCGGAGGCGATGACGCCTCGATGCCGCAGCGCGTACTTGATCACCGCGGGGTAGTCATCGGTGCCGATCATCACCTCGTTGATGAACGGCAGCAGTTGGGCGAAGAGCCGGGTCGAGGCGGTCAGGTCTCCGCCGCGCGTCGCTTCGAACCACGCCCGGCATCGCCCGGGAAATACTTGCGGGGTCGCGGTGATCGCCCCTTCGCACCCCCGCACGACCTGCTGCTGCATCACCTCGTCGGACCCCGAGAGCAGGATGAGATCCCCTCGGGCCTTGGCGGCATCCACCTTGGTCAAGGTCGTGTCCGTGATCTTGACGTGCCGGATGTTGTCCCGCAGCGCGGCCAGGCGGGAGTAGTCGACGGGGGTGAGCACGGTCTTCGTGGTGGACGGATTGTCGTAGATGACGATCTCGCGGTCGGTGTAGCCGGAGACCTCACGGAAGAACGCCGCAATCGTCTCGCCGGTGTGCCGGAAGTAAAACGGGAGCGGCACAAGATAGCCGACGGCGCCGTGCTCGTCGCCGAAGCGGATGAGCGCACGGATCGTTTCCAGACTCGTCTCCGCCACCCCCACGATCAGGTGCATCCGCCCCCCCATCGCCCGGCCGAAAAGCTCGATGGTCTGCGTGCGCTCCGCGAAGGTCAGGCTGGGGCCCTCCCCCGTGCTGCCGGCCACCACCATGCCGTCGAGGTGCGGGGCACAGGAAGCCACCAGGTGCTCGATGCTGTCACCGTCCACCCGCCCGTCTCGAAACGGGGTGATCACCGGAGGAATCAACCCGCGAAACTCCATGGCCTCCTCCTACCGCCGCGCCAGTGTATCGGGGCGCCGACCAGACGGCGCGCGGATCGTCTTCAGCCACTCGCCCAATTGACCCCGGTCCGCGGCCAGTGCACCCCGGTACCCCCCGCCGTAGCCCAGTGCGCGGGAGAGGCGCCGCGCCGCCGCGCAGACCCCCTCCAGCACCTCGCGGACCCGATCGGCGGGAAGCCGTACCGCGGGCACCGACGCGCTGATCGCCGCGATCGCCTGCCCATGCTGATCCATCACCGGCGCGGCCAGGCACTGCAGACCATCCGTGGACTCGCCGTCGTCGAAGGCGAAGCCGCGTGCGCGGGTCGTTCGGAGTTCGTCGCGCAGCCGCGCGGCTGCGGTGAACGTCCGCGGGGTGAGCCGGGTCAGGCGCACCCCCTTCAGGCGGGCGTTGAGGCTGGGTTCATCGAGCATCGCCAGCAGCATCTTCCCGACCCCGGTGGCGTGCGCCGGGATGCGCCGGCCGACCGCCGAGACCATCCGCATCGGCTGGCTGGACTCCTCCTTGGCGACGTAGACCACGTCGGCCCCGTCGAGCACGGCGAGGTGGCAGGTTTCGTCGAGCGTGCGGGACAGTTCGGCCAGCACCCGCTGCCCCTGGTGAACGAGATCGAGGCTCTCCGCATACGCCTGCCCCAGCGCGAACACCCGGACGTCCAGACGAAACCGGTTCGTCGGGCCGTCGCGCGCCACATACTCGCGGGCCTCGAGAGTGCGCAGGATCTGGAGGGTGCTCGACTTGGGAATCCGCAGCGTCTGGCTGATTTCAGCGAGCGAGAGCCCCCGGCGCTGCTGGCTCAGCAGCTCTAACAAATCCAAGGTCCGCCCCGCCGACTTCACTACCAAACAGGCGTTCACATATGTGAATGACGTTTTGATTGGGCACCCTCTACCCTGCGGGCGGGATGTTCTCCTGCCCGGTGGGCGAGGCGGATCGAGATCCGGGGCTACCGCAGTTCTCGATCGATCGCCTCGTGCAGGGTCGCCACGATCCGATCGGCTTCGGCCAGTGTGAGCACGAGCGGAGGGGCGAGGGTCACGCAGTTGCCGAGCCCACCGCCCGCCCCGGAAGATCGGCCGACGATCACCCCCCGCTCGAGACATCCGCGGATCACCGCCGCCGTGCGGGCGCCTCCCAACGGGCCCCGGGTCTGCTTATCCTCCACCAGTTCCACCGCGAGCAGCAGGCCCTTCCCGCGGACGTCTCCGACTGCGGGCAGCGACAGGAGGCTGCGCAGCCCCTCCAGCAGGTGCGCGCCGGTCTGTGCGGCGCGTTCCGGCAGCTGCTCCTGTTCCATGATGTCGAGGTTCGCCAGCGCGGCGGCGCAGGCCGCGGCGTGACCGCCCCAGGTGTTCACTTGGGCGTTCTGGCGGTTCTCCTCCAGTTCCCCCAGGAATCCGTTGAAGACCTCACTCGTGGCCATGACGGCGCCGATGGGCTGGTAGCCGCTGGTCAGCCCCTTGGCGAGGCAGAGGAGATCGGGGACGACCCCGTAGTGCTGGTGGGCGAACATCTTTCCGGTGCGGCCGAAGCCGTTGATCACCTCGTCCAAAATCAACAGCACGCCGTGCCGGCGGCACGCCGCGGCCACCTCGCGAAGGTATTCGTCGGGCGGCACCAGCACCCCCACGGCGCTCTGGACCGGCTCGAGCACGACCGCCGCCACGGTTTCCGCACCCTCGGCGCGGATCGCGTACTCGATCTGCTTGGCGCAGGCCAAGCCGCACGACGGGTACGACAGCCCGAATGGGCACCGGTAGCAGTAGGCGGGGGGGACGTGCAGGAACCCATCGCCCAAGGGCTCGTACTTGGTCTTCCGCTCGGGGACGCACCCGGCGGCAAGGGTCGCCATGCTGGTGCCGTGATAGGAATAGTGCCGCCCGATGGTCTTGTACCGGGGCTCTCCCGGGTGCACCTGCCGGTGGTACTGCCGGGCCAGCTTGAACGCGGCCTCGTTGGCCTCCGTGCCGCTGTTCACAAAGTAGGTGTGACACGGCTCTCCGCCGGTCAGCGCGGTCAGTCGGTCCGCCAATTTTGCCGCCGGGACATTCGCCTGCGTGTGCGGATAATACGGCAACTGCAGCATCTGCCGATAAACGGCCTCGGCGATCTCCCGACGGCCGTACCCCACGTTGACGCACCAGAGGCCGGCCATCCCGTCGAGGTATTCCCGGCCCTCCGCGTCGACGATCGTCGACCCCTTGGCGCCCACGATGAGTTTCGGAGGCTGCTTCGCCAGCAGCTTATGCTGGGTCATGGGGTGCCAGACGTTTTCCAGATCGGCTTCCAACACCTGTCTGAGCTCTTGCGGCTTCACCTCAGATCACCTCCGCTCCAGTCACGCGCGGCCCCGGCCACTTCGGCGAGGACGCGCCCTCCCCCCGCCGGCAGGCGGCGGCCGATCCGCTAGCGATCTCCGAGCAGCCCGAGGGCGGCCGCCACCCGCTCGGGGGTGATCGGCAGTTCGGTGATCCGCACCCCCACCGCGTCTTCCACGGCATTGGCGATCGCCGCGGCCGGCGGCGCGATCGGCGGCTCGCCAATCCCTCGGGCCCCAAACGGACCCTTCCCCTCCCCCGATTCGATCAGGATGGGCTCGACGTCCGGCACGTCCAGCGACGTCGGGATCAGATAGGTCGCAAATAAGGTCGAGAGATTCACGCCGCGATCGAGCGCCACCTCTTCAAGGAGCCCGTAGCCCAGGCCCATCACCGCGCCGCCCTGGATCTGCCCCCGCACGCTCTGCGGGTTGATCGCGCGTCCCACATCGTGGCAGGCGACGTGCCGGAGCACCCGAACGGCTCCGGTCTCCGTGTCCACCTCGACCTCCACGGCATGCGCCCCGAAGGTGTAGTCCGGAAACACCCGCCCCCCGCCCCGCTCGAGGTCGACCGGATCGCCGGCGGGGGCGTGGTAAACGGCCAGGTGGCTGCGCGAGACTCCCAGGCGGGCACACTCCCGCATGATCTCCGGCAGCGGCACGCGGCGGCCGTCGGCGGCGACCGCCATCCCGTCCAGCAGCCCAACGCTCCCGGGGGCGGCCTCCAGCATCTGGGCGGCCACGGCGACCATCTGCTGGCGCAGAGCCTGGCAGGCGGCGAGCACGGCGTTGCCGGACATATAGAGCTGGCGGGTCGCCGTCGTGGTGCCGGCGAGCGGCGTCAGCGCGCTGTCGGCGATGTGGATGGCGACGCGGGCGGGATCGAGATCGAGCACCTCGGCGGCGATCTGGCAGAGCGCCGCGGCCTGCCCCCCGCCCACGTCGGGCGCTCCCGTGCGGACCACCAGGCTCCCGTCCATTTCGAATCCCACCCAGGCGCTGGCCCAGTCGTGGAGCCAGACGATGCGGCCGTACGGCTGGATGTTGCAGGCCAGGCCGCGACCGACGCGGTGCGCGGGGGTGCTGGCGGCCCGGCGGGGGCCGAGCGCATCCCAGACCCGGCGGGCGGCTTCGATCACGCCGACGTGGGTGTCGAGCTCTTGCCCGATCGGGAGCGTGTCCCCCTTCGCCAGCGCGTTGCGGGCGCGTAGTTCGACCGGGTCGATCTGGAGGCGCCGGGCGAGTTGATCCATTTGGGACTCGTACCCCAACACCATCTGCATCGCGCCGAATCCGCGCATCGCGCTCGTCGGCGGATTGTTGGTGTAGGCCACGCGCGCCTCGATGGACACGTCCGACACCCGATAGGGACCGGCCGCGGTGACCGCGGCGTACATGAGCACGAGCGCGCTCAAATACGCGTACGCCCCGGAATCCGCCAGGAGGTCAATCGCCTGGGCGACCACCCGGCCGTCCCGCGCGGCCCCGGTGCGGTAGCGGAGGATGAAGGGGTGCCGCTTCGGCCGCGCCAGGAGCGATTCCTGACGCGACCAGGTCATCTTCACCGGCCGCTGCGTGCGCCACGCCAGCAGGCCGAGGAAGACCTCCACCGTGACGTCCTCTTTCCCGCCGAACCCGCCGCCGAGGTAGGGGCCGATCACCCGGACGGTGTGCTGCGGCAGGCCGAGGACCTCGGCGACGTCCCGGAAGTGCTCGATGACCTGGGTGGACACCCGAATCGTCAGGATGCCGCCGCTGTCTATCCAGGCGACCCCGGTTTCCGGCTCCAGGTAGGCGTGGTCGACGAACTGACAGCGGTAGGTCGTGTCCACCACCACATCGGCCTGGCGCAGCGCCGTCTCAGCGTCGCCGCGCCGGATGTTCCAGCGGGCCAGCAGGTTCCCGCCCTCGTGCACCGGCGGAGCGCCGGCGGCGAGCGCGGCCTCCGGATCGAACACCCCCGGCTGCGGATCGTAGTCAACCTCGATCAATTCCGCGGCCTGCTGGGCGAGCTCCCGGCTCGCCGCCGCGACCAGCGCCACCGGCTCGCCCTGATACCGCACGACGTCCTGCGCCAGGACCTGAATCCTGGCGCGGAGGGGCCCCACGTCGCTGGTCTGGCCCGGAACGTTCGTCCAGAGCGTGTTGTGGGGCACGTCCTGCGCCAAGAGGACCGCGGCCACCCCCGGAAGGGCGCGGGCCGCCGCCGGGTCGATACGCCGGATCCGCGCAGCGGGGTACGGCGATCGCACCACCACCCCGTACAGCATCCCCGGCATCTGCCAATCGCCGGCGTAGAGCGTGCGGCCCAACACCTTGTCCCAAGCGTCGTGGCGGGGGAGCGGCCGCCCGACGACCCGCGGGACCTTCGCCGGCGGCGAGACGGTTTCGCTCTTCATGGACGGGCGCCGCCCTTTCCGGCAACGCTCGCGACCGCATCGATGATCGCCGCGTACCCGGTGCACCGGCAGAGGTTGCCGGCAAGCGCCCGGCGGATTTCGTCTCGCGAGGGCGCGGGCGACTCGAGCAGGAACGCGTAGGCGGTGAGAATCATGCCGGGGGTGCAGAATCCGCACTGCGCGGCGCCGTGGCGGACGAACGCCTCCTGCAGGGGGTGGAGCGCATCGCCTCCCAGGCCGCGCACGGTGGTCACACGCCGTCCGGCGACGCGGGGCGCCAGCACGAGGCAGCTGCTCACCGGCTCGCCGTCGAGCAGCACGGTGCACGTCCCGCAGACCCCCTCCCCGCACCCTTCCTTGACCTCGATCGCCCCCAGATCGTCGCGCAGGAGGTCGGCGAGCGTTCGGTGGACCGCCGTCCGGACCTCACACGGCCGCCCGTTGAGCAGGAAGCCCACCACGACCTCCGTCACGCCACCGCCCTCCCAGCCGCCGCCGCCGCGCGGGCGAGGGCCCGCGCGGTGAGGATCCGAGCCAGATGGCGCCGGTAGGCGGCGGACGCGTGGACGTCGCCCTCCGGCTCGAGGGCGTCGGAGGTCTCGAGCGCCTCACGGCGGAGGCGGTCGGCATCGGGCCGACCTCCCGCTAGTGCCGCCTCGAGCGCCGGCAGCCGCTGGGGCACCGACCCCACCCCTCCGAGCGCAACGCGGGCGCGGGCGATGTCTCCCGCCGGGGACAACTCCATCACGGCCACCGCAGCGACCACGGCAAAGTCGCCGGCGCGCCGGCTGAACTCCTCGACCGCGTAGCCGGTGCGGGGGCCCAGGACCGGCAGGCGCACGCCGATGACCAGCTCCCCAGGAGCGAGCGCGGTCGTCAGCGCGCCGACGAAGAACTCCGCGGCGGGAACGGCCCGCTCTCCCCGGGGCCCGCGCACCAGGACCATCCCATCAAGGGCTCGAACGACCGCGGGAAGCTCCGCCGCCGGGTCGGCGTGGGCCAGGCTCCCCCCGATCGTCCCGAGCGTGCGCACGCGGACGTTCCCGATGAACGACGCCGCCTCCTGGAGCAGCGGGCAGGCTGCGAGCGGTCCGTCCCCCCGCTCCAGGGCGCGGTGCCGGACCAGGGCGCCGACCTGCAGCCAATCCCCCTCCCGCCGCGTCTCCCGGAGGCCGTCCAGTCCGTTCAAATCGATCAGCACCGCCGGGCGCGCGAGCCGGAGGGTCAGGAGCGGAACCAAGCTCTGTCCGCCGGCCAGCGGCTTGGCGTCCTCTCCGAACTCCGCGAGGAGTCCTAGGGCCTCGGCGAGCGTTTTGGGGGCGCGGTAGTCAAATGGCACGGCCGGCATCGATGCCCTCCTCTCCGCCGGCGGCCGCCTGCTCAGACATCCCATCCGCCATCGACGATCAACTCGTGCCCGGAGATCTGGCGGCTCTCTTCCGAAGCGAGGAAGACCACGGCGTGGGCGACGTCCTCATCCTTAGTAAACCGCCGAAGCGCCATCTCCCGGATGTACTCGTCGAAGACCTCCTCCGACGACCAGCCCCGCGCCCGGGCCTTCTCGGCGATAATCGTCGTCATCCGATCCCCCTCGACGACCCCCGGACAGATCGCGTTGACGTTCACCCCGTAGGGACCGACCTCCAAGGCGAGGGTCCGGGTCAGTCCTCTCACCCCCCACTTCGACGACGAATAGGCCGCCCGGTAGCGGTATCCCCGCAACCCCGAGGTCCCGGCGATGTTGATAATTTTCCCTGACCGTTGCTCGATCATCGTAGGCACGACCGCCCGGCAGCAGAGGAACACCCCCTTGAGGTTCACGTTCTGGACCCGGTCCCAATCCTCGGGGGCGATCTTGTGCAGCGGCGTCTCGATCGGACCGATGACGCCCGCCGCGTTGACCAAGATATCGATTCGCCCGAACTCGTCGACCGCACGTCGCGCGAGCGCGGCGACCTGCCGTTGGTCCGAGACGTCGGTCGGCACGGAGAGGGCGCGGCGGCCTCCCCCGCGCCGGGCCAGGGTCTCGGCGAGCGCCGTCAGCGGGCCGGGCTCGCGGGCCGCCAAGACAAGATGCGCGCCCTCGGCGGCCAGGGCGGCGGAGATCGTGCCCCCCATCCCCTTGGCCGCCCCGGTGACCACCGCCACCCGATCCGCAAGCCTCATCCGCTTCCCCTCCCTCCGCGGTCAGTGAGATAGCCGTTCGCCAAGTCGAGTCGGTGCGCGGCGGGCGGCCGGTCCTGGAGGGGGCCGTAGCCACCCCCCCCGCAGCTCTCCACGACGACGACGTCGCCCCGCACCAGGTCGAGATGCTCCTTTCCGCGCACCGGCCGGCGCTCCCCTCCCCGCTCCAGCGTCACCCGGAAGGGGGCACCCTCCTCCCCGCCAAAGATTCCCCACGGCGGCACCCGCATCCGCTCGACCATCGTGGTCAGTTCCGCCCGCTCGCCGAGCAGGCGGTAGGCGCGTCGGAGCCCCAGCCCGCCGCGGCGTCGGCCCCGGCCGGCGCTGTCCGGGCGCAGCGCGCTGCACTCCACCCGCAGCGGATACTCGCTCTCGATGACCTCCGCCGGCGTGTTCATGACGTTGCTCATGTGCACCCGGATCGCGTTCGTGCCGTCGCGCCCCTCGCTCCCTCCCTCACCGCCGCCGTGCACTTCGTACAGCACAAACGCCCGGCCGTCCTCGCGCAGGCCGCTCAGCATCAGCAGCCCCGAGGTCCCCGCCCCGCCCGCCACCACCCGGTCCCGCAGCGCCGGGGCGAGGGCTTTGAAGATCGCATCGACCACCCGCTGCGAGGTCTCGTGGTTGCCGCCGACGCGCGGCGCGTCCGGGGCGGGGTCGAGCAGCGACCCCGCGGGCACCCGGATGGCGAGCGGGCGGTAGCAGCCGTCGTTCACCGGGATTTCGGCGCCGAGCAGTGCGCGGATCGCGTAGAGCACCGCGGAGGCGGTGACAAACCGCGTCGCGTTGAGCGGGCCCCGAGCCTGAGGCGCCGTGCCCTCGAAGTCCACGCTCAGCGCGTCGCCGGCGGTGCGCACCGTGACGGCGATCCGAAGCGGCTCGTCGCCGATGCCGTCATCGTCCAGCCAGTCTTCGCCGCGATACTCGCCGGCCGGCACCTTCGCGATCTCGCTTCGCATCAGCCGATCGGATTCGTCGAGGAATCGGTCGAAACAACCCTGCAGGACGTCCGCGCCAAACTGGTCGCAGACTCCCCGCAGGCGGGTGGCGGCGACCGCGTTCGTCGCGTACTGCGCCAGAATGTCGCCCTCCCGCTCCTCCCGCCCCCGCACGTTCGAGAGTACCAGCTCCATCATCGCCCGATTGGGGCGTCCCCTCTCGAAGAGCGGCAGCGGAGGAATGCAGAGACCCTCCGCGTATCGGTCGCGCGCCGAGACCACGTAGCTTCCTCGCCGCGCGCCCCCCACGTCCGGCCAGTGCGCCAGGTTGATCGCGAACGCCACCAGCTGTCCCCGGTGATACACCGGCATGATCGCCTTCACATCCGGGAGGTGGTTTCCCCCCACCTCGGGGTGATTGGTGAAGTACACGTCGCCCTCGTGCAGCGAGTCCACCGGAATGCGTCGCAGGAACTCTTTGACGGTGAAGGCCATCACGCCGAGGTGAATGGGAATGTCGTGCCCCTGCGCGATCAGGCGTCCCCGCGCATCGGTCAAGGCGCACGAGAGATCGCCGGCCTCCTTCAGCACGGGGGAGCGCGCCGACCGCATCAGGATCGCCCGCATCTCCTCGGCGATCGCGTAGACGGCGTGCCGCGCCACCTCCAGGGTCACGGGGTCGATCATCGGCCCGGCTCGATCCACAGGTGCCCCTCGGGGGTACGCCGCAGGCGCTGCCCCGGGTAGACCACCGTCGTCGACCAGGCATCCTCGACGATCGCGGGACCGGGGATCTCGCGATCCACCCCGAGCCCGGCCCGCGGGACCACCGAGGCCTCGACCCAGCCGTGTCCGTAAAAGTAGGCCCGCCGCCGTCCCGCCGGCCCGGCCGCGGGATCATCGTCGATCTCGGGAAGCGCCGGGGCGGAGGAGGGAACGCGCGCCGTCACCCGCACGTTGACCCCTTCCACCGGTTCATCGGTCGTGTACTCGTAGCGCCGGGCATGAAACGCGGTGAACCGCCGGCGGATGGCGGCACCGTCCTCGCCCGCCTCGACCGGCACCTCGATCTCGTAGTTCTGCCCCACGTACCGCAGATCCATCGACCGCCGCACCTCGCAGTCGCCCGCGGAGACCCCCTCGCCTTCGAGCTGGGTCAACAGCTCGACTTCGATCTCCCGGAACGCCCGCTCCCAAACGTCGGGGGCACTGTCTCGAAGATGGACCCGTGCGGTCCTGACCGCATCGTACCGCAGATCCGCGACGAGACATCCGTAGGCAGAGAAGGCGCTGGAGTGGCGGGGAATCAACACGCGCGCCATGTCAAGTGTCTGCGCGAGGCGCCCGGCGTGGATCGGCCCCGCGCCGCCGTAGGCGATCAGCGCGCAGCCGCGGAGATCGTACCCCCGCTGCACTGACACCGTCCGGATCGCCCGCATCATCGCCGCGTTGGCGATCTCAACGATGCCCGAGGCCGCCTCAGGCGCCGCGAGGCCGTAGGACCGTCCGAGGCGCTCGATGGCGCGGACGGCCAAATCCGGGTCCAGGCGCAACCCGCCAAAGGATCCCTCGGGATCGACGTAGCCCAACACCACACAGGCATCCGTGACGGTCGCGTCTTCACCGCCGCGGCCGTAGCAGGCCGGGCCCGGAACGGCCCCGGCGCTCTGGGGACCCACGCGCATCGCGCCCGTCGCATCGGCCCACACGATCGAGCCACCCCCCGCGCCCACGCTCTCGACGGCCAGCGACCGCATCCGGACCGGCTGGCCGTTGAGGCGGCGTTCCGACACCGTCTCGACGTGGCCCTCGCGCAGGAGGCAGACATCGGTCGAGGTCCCTCCCATGTCGAAGGTCACGGCGGCCGCGACCCCGGCCGATGCCCCCACGGCCCGCGCGGCGGCGACCCCGCCCGCCGGCCCCGACATCAGCATCGACAGCGGTGCCCGCCGGGCCCCGGCGGGGGTGGCCATCCCGCCGCTGGACTGCATCAGCCGCAGCGGAGCCCGCAGCCCGCGCCCGGCGAGGGCGGAGGTCAGGCCGTCGAGGTATCGATCGACCAAGGGCATGAGCGCCGCGTTCGCGCAGGTGGTGTGCGTCCGTTCATACTCCCGCGCCTCCGCGTTGATCACCGACGACAAGCAGACGTGGGGCACCGCCCCCGCGAGGAGCGCCCCCATCCGGCGCTCGTGCGCGGGGTTCGCGTACGCGTGCAGCAAGCAGACGGCAACCACGTCCACCTGCGCGTTCCTCAGCAGGGCCGCGAGCGACGCCGCCTCGGTCTCATCGAGCGGAACGAGTACCCGGCCCGTGTGGTCGATCCGCTCGGTGACCTCGAAGCGGAGCGCGCGCGGAACCAGCGGGGGCACTCGGCCCGGCCGGTCGAGGCGGTAGAGGTGATCGCGCTGCTGCCGGCCGATCTCCAAGACGTCGCGGAATCCGCGCGTCGTGACCAAAGCGGTCCGCGCTCCGGCTCCCTCCAACATCGCGTTCGTGACCACGGTCGTCCCGTGGGTCAGGATCGCCACCTCATCGTCCGGACGCAGCAGGCCGCGGAGCCCCTCGAGCACCGCCTGTGAAGGATCGGGGGTCGTGGGGACCTTCCGCATCCTCAGCGGTCCGCCGCCGATCGGCTGGGCCACCAGGTCGGTAAACGTGCCTCCCGTGTCGATCCCGACGTGCACGCGCTCCGCCACCGTCGCCGCGCCCCTACGCGCGGAGGACCCCCCGCAGATACGCGAGCGCCCGGGGGACCGCGGTGCGGCTCGGCTCCTGCCCCTCGTACTCCACCGACACCCACCCGCTGTAGTTGGCCGCGCGAAGCAGCGCCAGCGCCCGATCGTGATCCACGGCCGGATCGCGTCCGTCGCCGTGCACCTGGGTGAACTTGGCGTGCACGTGCCAGGCCAGCGGCGCGGCGCGTTCGATCGAAGGGAGGCCGTCCAGGAAGTTCCCCGTGTCGAGGAGCAGGCCGAGCGCCGGGCTGCGCACTTCCTCGAAGATCGCCCGCACGTCCGCCGCCGTCTGCACGAACCCGCCGTGATTGTGGTTCTCCATCACCAGGCGGACCCCCAGCCGTTCCGCCTCGCCGCACACCCCCCGCAGCGACGCGATCATGCCCGGCCAGCGCGCGGCCCGGTCGCCCTCCGGCCACCCGGCGAACGTGCGGAGGAACCGCGACCCCAGCCGCCGCCCGGCATCCATCCATTCCCGGGTGCGGACCGCCTCCCCGCGCCGCCGGGCGTCATCGGCGAGGCCGAAATTGTTCATGAAGGCGATGTTGGCGATCGCCAGGCCGTACCGCTCCGCGGCCGCCCGCAGGGCGTCGAGGCGCTCGGCGCTGGGGGTGCCGATGTGTTTGTCTTCCAGCTCCACCGCGGTCAGGCCCAATTCATCCGCGCACATCCGCAGCCACTCCACCAGCGTCAACCGACCGCCTTCGAGAAGGTCGTCGTAGGACTGGGAGCTACACGCGATCTGCATGGTCATCGGTCCCACCTTTGGCCGCGGCGATTGTGACCGGTGCGAAAACCCGAGCACGGCGGCGGGAGGGCGTCACGGGCCCCGCCGGGCCACCAGCACGCCGTCCCGCAGGGGGACGATCGTGCCGGCGAACTCCGGGTCGGCGAACACCGCGCGCGTAAACGCGCGCACACCTTCGGTCGCCGCGTCCGTGACGCGGCGGTCGACGGTCCGCCCCCCCCAGAACATGTTGTCGGTCAGGAGCAGGCCTCCGGGCAGCAGATGCTCCTTGATAACCGGGAGCGACGCCGGGTAGCCCTCCTTGTCGATGTCGCTGAACACGATGTCAAACTCCCCCGGGGTCTCGCGCAGCACCGCCACGGCCTCACCAACGTGGAACCGCACAAAGGGACGCAGGCCGAGGCGTTCCAGGTGGCCGCGCGCCGTCTGGGAGAGTTGCTCGTCCCAAACCACGTGGAAGACTTCTCCCCCACCGTTGTCGCGGACGCCCATAGCAAACCACGCCGTGGAGTAGCCGTACCCCGAGCCGAGCTCAAAGATCCGCCTGGCCCCGCTCAGCCGGGTCAAGAGGTAGAACAGCTGCCCCACCGCCGGTCCAACGATGGGGAAGCGCGCCTGGCGCGCGTACGCTTCCATCTCCTGGAGCACGGGATGTCGTGCGGGGATGAGCCCCTCGAGATACGACGCAAACGCCTCGTCGACGAGTCCCATGATCTCCCGCACCTCCGCGTACCACGAATCCTTATCTCTACCTACGGAGCGGGGCGAACCGCGTCCTGCCTCCCACGGTACAGGTCGGGGAGGTTCTGACGGCGAAGCAATCTCACATCCGGTGGGTGCGCGAGGCGTTGAGGATTCGGGAGCGATGGGGCGGGAGCCGCGGTACGTCGAACACGTGCTGGCACCGCGCTACGCGTTCGGGCGCCGCGAGGAACTTCCGTACCTCCTCGACGTCCTCGTGGCGCACACCCTGATGCTCCGCCGGCAGCGAATCGTTACGCCGGAGTCGGCGGCGGCGACCCTCCGGGCGTTGACCGCCGTCACCCCGGAAGCGCTCCCCCCCTACGATCCCCGCTACGAGGATATCTACTTCGCGGTCGAGGACCGGGTGGCGCAGGCGACCGGCGGGATTGGGGAGTTTCGCCTGGCGCTCAGCCGCAACGACGCCTGGGCGGCACTGATCCGACTGATGCTGCGCGATCAGGGGCTGGCCCTCGTGGAGCACCTCGACGACGTGCGCGAGGCCCTGCTCGACCAGGCGGTCAGGCATCGCGACACGCTGATGTTGGCCCACACCCACCAGCAGTACGCCCAGCCCACCACGGTCGGCCACTATCTGCTCGCGGCGGCGGCGACCGTCGGTCGATGCGTCGACCGCTATCACGATGCGCTGGCCCGCCTGGATCGCTCACCGCTCGGGGCCGGCGCGCTGACGACCACCGGGTTTCCGATCGACCGCACCTACACCGCCGCACTCCTGGGGTTTGCCGGCATCGTGGAAAACAGCTACGACGCGGTCGTCGCGGCGGATCACGTGGCCGAACTCGCCGGCTGCCACGCAGCCCTGGCGACAAGCCTGGGCCGAATCGTCCAGGACCTGCTGGGGTGGGCGAGCTCGGAGGTGGGTGCGCTCGAGCTGGCGGCCGGCTTCATTCAGATCAGCAGTATCATGCCCCAAAAACGCAACCCGGTCGCGCTGGAACACGTCCGCAGCGCCCTCAGTCGGCTGCTGGGTGCGTGCCTGGGCATTTGGGCGTCGGCGCACAACGTGCCGTTCGAAGACGTCAACGACCCGGCGGATGACGCGGTGCCGCTGCTGGTGGAGACGCACCGGGCGTTGGGCGGTACGCTCGCGGTGCTCCGCGCGGCCATCGCCTCGGCGACGATCCGGGGGGACGCCTGGGCTCCGGCCCTCCGCGGCACGTTCGCCACGAGCACCGAACTCGCCGACACGCTGGTGCGCGAAGGCGGCCTCGGGTTTCCCGAGGCCCATGCGGCGGTCGCCCGCCTCGTCGAGGACCGGCGCCGGCAGGGCCGCGGGTTTGCGGAGGTCACCCCGGACGAGATTGAAACGGCCGCCCTGGCGGCCGCCGGGCGGCGCGTGCGACTCTCCCTCGAGACCATCGCGCGGGCGATCGATCCTCGGAGCTTCGTCTCGTCGCGCACCATCCCGGGAGGGCCCGGCCCCCAGGCGGTGGGGGCGATGCTGGACTCGACCCGGGCAACGCTGGCGACAAGCCGGAAGACGACTCGAGCGGTGAGAGACCGGGTCGCCGCCGCCCGCGCCCGGCGGGGGATGGAGGCGAGCGCGTAACGGAACCACGCGCGGGCCGGTTCTTGATCACCGGCAAACGCACCGGATGGGAGGGAGAATCATGCGGCTGATCGTTCGCGGGGTGTTGCTCGTCTGCGCCCTTGCCGTCGCGGTAGGGGGAACGGCGGCGCAGGCCCAACAGCGGGTCACGGTGACCTACTGGCAGTACTTCTTTGAGAGCAAGGTCAAGCTGATGGACGCGTTGATCAAACAGTTCGAGGCCCAGAACCCCGGGATTCATGTCGTCCAGGAGACGTTCCCGTACGACTCGTACAACCAGAAGGTGGCGAGCGCCGTCCCCGCCGGCCAGGGCCCGGACATCGTCAACCTGTTCTACGGGTGGCTCCCGCTCTACGTGGACAGCGGCTACCTCGTGCCGCTGCCGCAGAGCGCCTTCCCCACCACCCAGATCGAGCGCGACTTCGTGCCGATGGTCAAGGCGGCCAGGTTCGAGGGCAAGTACTGGGCGCTGCCGACGGCCGTCCGAACGTTGGCGCTGTTCTACAACAAGGATCTGTTCCGGAAAGCTCAACTCAGCCGCCCGCCCTTGACCTGGGATGAGTTCCTCGCCGACGCGGAGCGCCTGACGGCGCGGGACGCGCGGGGCAACATCACCCTCGAAGGGTTCGGGATCTCCCCGGACGGCCAGGACCACCAGTTGATCCGCGAAGTCCTGTTCCGCCAGTGGGGAGCGGCGCCGTACAGCGGCGACGGGAAGCATCCCACCTACAACACCCCCCAGGGCGCGGCGGCGCTGCAATGGTACACCGACCTCGTCACCAAGGCCAAGGTCGGCGTGATCGGCTTCTTCCCCGGAGGGAACGGGTACCGGGACGCGTTCGTCGCCGGGAAAGCCGGGATGATCGTGGACGGCTCGTTCGCGATCGGATCGATCCGGAGCAGTACGAAATTCGACTGGGGGGTGGCGCAGCTTCCGCGCCGAACCTCCGGCGGCACGCCGAGCAACTTCGGGTCGCTCTGGGTCCACGGCCTGACGAACAAGGCCAAGGGCCCCCGATTGGCGGCGGCGGTCAAGTTCCTGCAGTTCATCACCTCACCCGATACCCAGCGGCTCTGGCTGCAGCAGGTGGGGGAGATCCCGGCGAGCCAGGCACTGGCCAACGATCCCAAGCTCGCCGCCGATCCGATCTACGGGCCATTCATCCAGAGCCTGCCGTTCGCGCACGCGACGTTCTTCGTCGATGAAGCCGCCCAGCGCCAGGTCCTCCTGGACGCGATCAACGAGGTCATCTTGAACCACACCGATCCCAAGGCGGCGCTCGACGCCGCGGCGGCGAAAGAAGCGAAGGTCCTGGACGAGTTCTGGGCCAAGCACCGATAGGCCGCGCACCCGTGGGGATCTCGATCGCGCGGACGACCTGGGGCGGGCTCGGCCTGGAGGCGCGCCGGGCCGTGTGGGCGTACGCGTTCCTGGCCGGGCCCCTGGCGTTCTACGTCGTAATCCGGATTTTCCCGGCGGCCTCCGCCCTCTTCATCAGCCTCCATCGATGGAACATCGTCTCGGCGGAGAGGCCGTTCGTCGGAGCGGCCAACTTCCGGGAGATTCTCTCCGATCCGCTGTTCTGGAAGGCGGTAACCAATACCCTGCGATACCTGATCGCCGGGATTCCGGCGCAGCTCATCCTCGGGCTGGGGATCGCCCTGCTGCTTCGCCGGATTACCCGCTTCCGCGGCTTCTTCCGAGCGCTGTACTTCATCCCGTTCGTCACCCCCATCGTCGCGGCGGCGTGGGTGTGGCAGTGGATGTACACGCCGACCTTCGGCCCCCTCAACCGCCTCTTCGAAGCCGCCGGCCTCCCCCGGCAGGCGTTCCTGCGCCAGCCCCACCAAGCCCTGTACGCGATTGCGGCAATGGTGGTGTGGGAGTACGTGGGCTTCCAGGTGGTGATCTTCCTCGCCGGGTTGGAAGCCATCCCCCAGGTCTTCTACGAGGCGGCGGAGGTGGACGGGGCGGGCGGCTGGGGGCTCTTCCGGCACATCACCGTGCCGCTGCTGAACCCGACGCTCGTGTTCTCAGCCGTCTACGGCACCATCCTCTACCTCCAGCTCTTCACGCAGGTCCTGAACATGACGTTCGGCGATCAGGGCGGGCCGCTGGGGAGCACCATGACGATCGTGCTGTACGTGTACATCCAGGGGTTCCAACGGTTCCGGATGGGCCCGGCGGCGGCGGCAACGGTGGTGCTCTTTGTGGCCATCCTCGCGATTACGCTCCTGCAGCTCCGGTTCTTCTCGCGGCAGGTGGAGTACTGATGGCCGCGCGGGCCGCGACGTCCCGCGCCCCGGCCGCCGAGGGCCTCTTCCCCCGCCGGCTCCTGGGGGACGCCCTGGCCTACCTGGTCCTCGCCGCGGGGGGAGCGCTCGTCGTCTTCCCGTTCCTCTGGATGCTGGCGACATCGCTCAAAGGCCCGAGGGAGATCTTCGAGCTGCACTTCTGGCCCCAGGCGCCGACGCTGGACGGCTTCCGCCAGGTCCTCACCGCCACGCAGTTCCCACGGTGGTTCCTCAACAGCACCGTGGTCGCGGCGATCACGACGGCGAGCGTGGCGTTCTTCGACTCCCTGACCGGCTACACGCTGGCCAAGCTGCGCTTCCCCGGCCGGAACCTGATCTTCGTCGTCATCCTCTGCACGTTGATGATCCCGACGGAGATGCTGGTCATCCCCTGGTATTCGCTGAGCGTGCGCCTGGGGTGGATCGACACCTTCTGGGGGATCATGTTCCCGGGACTGATGAGCGCGTTTGGGGTCTTCCTGATGCGCCAGTTCATGACGGCCCTCCCCGACGAGCTCCTCGATGCGGCGCGGATCGATGGGCTCTCGGAGTTCGGCCTGTTCACTCGCATCGCGCTGCCGCTGGTACGGCCGGCGCTCGCGGCGCTGTGCATCTTCACGTTCCTCGGCAACTGGAATGCCTTCATCTGGCCGCTGATCGTCATCCAGACCCCCGTGATGCGCACCCTCCCCGTGGGCATCGCCCTCTACAGCGGCGAAGCGGGGTCGGCGTGGCATCTGATCATGGCCGCGTCTTCGCTGGCCGTGCTGCCGGTCCTGGCGGTCTTCATCGTCTTGCAGCGGCAGATCATCGAGGGGGTCGTCCTGACCGGGCTTCGCAATTAATCGACCGCGCACGGCGCGCCGCCGAACGAAAGGAGATGGCCACATCCCATGACCGACCGGATCCCCATCCTCGACTTCCACGCGCACTTTCCCGTGCGGGGCGGATGGGACCCCGCGCGCGAGGCGTACGTGGCCAGGCACGGACAGGCGAAATGGGACCGGGTAATGGGGTGGCTGCGGGAGGACCAACGCGCCTGGCGCCGCGCCTGGGGATTTCCCGAGCCGGAGGCCCCGGGCACGGATGAGGAGATGGCCCGGCGATGGGCGGAGGAGGTCGATCGCCACCGGCTCGTCCGGATCGCGTTCGTGACGGGGGGGGACAACGACCGGCTGGCCGCGATCGTCGCCCGGTATCCGGACAAGTTCATGGGGTTCGCCCACCATGATCCCTTCCTCCCCGACGCGGCCGCCGAGCTCGAGCGGGCCGTCACCACCCTCGGCTTGCGCGGGTACAAGGTGATCGCGCCGCTCGTCCACGGATCGATCGCCGACGAACGCCTCTGGCCGGTGTGGGAAACCGCGGAACGCCTGAACATTCCCGTCCTCATCCACTTCGGCCCGCTGCGCTACCAGGGGATCGTCGCCCACCCCAACATGAACCCGCTCGTCCTCCAGGACGTGGCGCGCGCCCATCCCGGGGTCCCTTTCGTGGTGCCGCACTTCGGCTGCGGCTATCCCCGCGAACTCCTCCACCTCGCCTGGGTGTGCGGGAACGTCCACGTCGATACCTCCGGATCCAACGAATGGATGCGGTGGATGCCCTACCCCCTCACGTTGCGCGATCTGTTTCGGATGTTCCTCGACACCGTCGGCCCTCGCCGCATCCTGTTCGGCACCGACTCCAGTTGGTTCCCCCGCGGCTTCGCGGTCCGCTACCTGGAAGAACAACTGCGGGCCTGCTGGGAGCTGGGGTGCCCCGAGGGCGATGTGCGGGGAATCTTCGCGGGCAACGCGGCCCGGCTGCTCGGCATTCCTCTGCCCGGGGCGGGTGCCGGGTGAGGAATCGGGGCCACGCCGGGAGGTGAGCGGATGACACCGGTGGAGTGGATCACGTTTGACTGCTACGGCACGCTGATCGACTGGGAAGGCGGCGTCGCCGATGCGCTCGCCCCGCTCCTTCCCCCTCCCGTAGACCGCGCCGGGCTGGCCTCGCGGTACATCGCCGTAGAGGCCGCGGTGGAGCACGAATCCTACCGACCGTACCGCGACATCCTCGCGGTGGCCAGCGCCCGCCTGATGGCCGACCTCGGCCATCCGCTGCCGTCGGGCCTGGAGCGGATCCTGCCGGACTCCATCTCGTCGTGGCGGCCGTTCCCCGAGGTCTCCCAAGTCCTGCGAGCGCTCCGTGCGGGGGGAGCACGTTTCGCCATCCTCTCCAACGTGGACCGCGATCTGCTCGCCGCCTCGGTCCTCCGTCTCGGGGTGGAACCCGACCTGATGGTCACGGCGGAGGACTGTCGGAGTTACAAACCGGCACGCGGCCACTGGGATCGCTTCTTGACGGCGAGCGGAGCCGCAGCGGCGCGCACGGTGCACGTCGGGGCGAGCCTGTTTCATGACATCGTCCCGGCGCGCGCGCTGGGATTTCGGACGGTGTTCATCAATCGACACAGAGAGCCCCTCGCCGAAGCCGCCCCTACCCGCGTCCTCCACGACCTCCGCCCCCTGCCCGATGTGATCCGCGCGCTGGCCGGTTCTTGACACGATTTTGACGGCTCCAGTATGCTAAAGGAGCCGCGGGCGTGCACGACCGTGCCGAAGTGGCGGAATTGGCAGACGCGCTACGTTCAGGGCGTAGTGGGCGAGAGCCCGTGGGAGTTCGAGTCTCCCCTTCGGCACCATCCGATCTCCCGGCCGCGCCGCCGATCACCGGCGATCCGCGGCCGGGGCAGCCGGGAGGCCCGGACACGGCAACCACTCCCCCACCCCCCAACCTCGACCTGGCGGTGCTGGCGCATCTGCGCGGCTACCCCGAGGAACTCCGGCGGTTCAGCAATCTGCTCAAGCAGGTCCATCCGCACGGGCGGTCCGCCGTGGAGTACTTTCTTTCGCGCGAGGTCGCCGCGGACTCGTTTCTGGCCGCCCTCTGCCGGTTGGTGCAGGCCGGCGAAGATCTCGTCACGGTCGTGGAAGCGGCCGACCTGCTGGGCACACGCCCGGCCCGGGTGATGGAGCTGGCCGAGAGCCCGAGCTTTCCCCGCCCGCTCTGGGGAGAAGGCCGCCAGCGGGTGTGGCGGCGCGCGGACATCGCCGACCGACCGGCCTCGGGTTGAGCAGATGGCGCGGCTCGCCCTCTCCGTGCGGTGCGGCGCCTGCGGCTGCGAGTTCGACACCGGGATCCGCATCGACCGGCGCAATTTCGTCCGCGCCACCCTCGCCAGCAACTATCATAAATGTCCGGCGTGCGGGGCGCGCGGCACGTACCGCAAGGAGCAGTACATCACCCGTGAAGACCCGCCGCCGCGACCCGCCGCGCCGCTCCCGCCCGGCCAGGGATAACGGGGCCCCGTGCGCCGCGAGTCGTCGCTCAGCGCCGCGTCGGCGCTGCGGGAAACCGCACGCCACGGTGTTCGGCTTGCGCCTGTACGCGCTCGGGACGTATAATGAATTCGTCGACCGCACACTCCGCATCCGCGACGTCCCACGCATTTCGACGCGATTCCAACACTCCGAAAGGGGGAGACGGCATGGCAAAGTACGAAGCGAAGAAGTTCCGCGCGTTTGAGATCGAGCTCGCCGGCATCAGCAAGAAGACGATGGAGGAGCACTACAAGCTCTATCAGGGGTACGTGGCCAAGTCCAACGAGATCCTCGACCGGCTGGCCAGCGGCGGGGTCGATCTCACCAAGGCGAACCCGACCTATTCCGAGCTCCGCGAGCTCAAGGTGGAACTCTCCCGCGCGATCGGCGGCGTGAAGAACCACGAGGTCTACTTCGATCACCTCGGCGGCAAGGGCGGGCGGCCGGCGGGGAAACTCTTGGGCCTGATGGAAACGGCGTTCGGATCGTTCGACAAGTGGCAGGCGGACATGAAGGCCACCGGCACCGCGGCGCGGGGCTGGGTGTGGATGGCGTACGACTGGGATTCGGGAACGTTGCACAACTTCATTGGCGACGAACAGAACACGTACCCGATCTGGAACGCCACGCCCCTGGTGGCGCTGGATTGCTTTGAACACGCGTACTGGATGGACTACGGGACGGGCAAGGGCTCGTACATCGACGTGTTCTTTAAGCTCCTGGACTGGGATGCCGTCCAAAAGCGCGCCGACCACTTTGGCATTCTGAAGTAACCTCGCCGAGATCGACCGGCACCCGGGCGCGCCGGCGCCCGGGTGCCCGCATCGTTCGCGCCATTTCCTGCACAACTCGGGTATATATCCCTCGGAAGCCACCACAGAACCGGAGGTTGGGGCGAGGTCCCGGTCATGGCCATCCCGCTGACGCGTACCTGCTTGGAGTGTGAGGCCGAGATGGAGCTCATCACCGTCGACGACGGTGGGGAGGTCGTCATCTACGAATGCCCGGAGTGCGGCCACCAGGTCGAGCTACGCCTGGAAGACGAGGACGATGAGCCCGACGACGGGGTCGACGAGGCTCAGGACGCCGAAGAGGATCACGCCGTGCGGGAGCTGCTCGAACCTGAGGACGAGGGGTAGCACACCACCCCATCCACGACCGTCATCTCGACGCGAACGTCGCACAACCTCTCCGACGGCACCGCGAACGGATCAGGCGAGAGCGCGACAAAATCCGCCAGCCGCCCGGGGGTGAGGATGCCTTTGATCGCCTCTTCGCCGGAGGCGAAGGCGGGGCCCACCGTGTAGGCCCGTACGGCGTCTCCCACTGACAGGCATTCTTCCGGATGCCACGGGGGGCGCTGGGGCTCCTCCCGGCGCTTTCGGGTAACCGCAGCGTACAGCCCGGCCAGGACGTCCAGGGTTTCGACCGGTGCGTCCGAGCCGAACGCCAGGCAGGCCCCCGATTCCCGCAGCGAGCGCCAGGCGTAGCCGTAGCGGCTGCGGCGGCCCCAGTAGCGGTCGGCGATGTCGCGGTCCTGCGTACAATGAATGGGCTGCATCGAGGCCACCACCCCCAGCGCGGCCAGGCGGGGGAGGTCTGCGGCGTGCAGGAGCTGCACGTGCTCGATCCGGTGACGGAGCCCCGCAGAGGCCGGCACCTCCGCCCCCGCCGCTTCGATCGCGTCGAGCGCCTCCCGGTTGGCCCGATCGCCGATCGCGTGCACGGCCGAGGCGATGCCGTGCTCGGCCGCCCGCCGGATGAGCTCGCACAGCTGCGCGCGGCTGCGCACGACGACGCCCGTGTTCGCCGGGTCGCCGTCGTAGGGTTCCAGCATGCTCGCCGTCTGCGATCCGAGCGCCCCATCGGCGAAGATCTTCACCCCCCCGATGCGCAACATCGGGTCGCCGAACCCGCTGCGGACCCCGAGGCGGATCGCCGCCTCCAGCCCTTCCTCCGGGATCATGATGCAGACCCGAATCCCGAGCGCCCCTCTCCCCCGCAGCCGCTGAAGCGCCGCCAGCACGTTCGCGCCTTCCATGACGTGCACCCCGGCGATCCCGGCGCGGTGGGCGGCATCGGTGGCATCGCGAATCGCGGCCTCGATCGCCTCCGGGCCCGGCTGGCCGGCCAGGACCACGACGGGATCCGCGGCCCGCTCCGCCAGCAGCCCGGTCGGCTCGCCGGTTCGCGGATCGCGCACGATCTTGCCGCCGGGCGGATCGGGGGTGTGCGGACCGACGCCCGCGCGCTCCAGCGCGACGGAGTTCACCCATGTCGTGTGCCCGTCCTTGCTGTGGAGGACCGCGGGATGCTCCCCCGTGACGGGATCGAGATCTTCCCGGCGGGGAAACCGCCCCTCGGGCCAGAGGTTCTTGTCCCACCGGCCACCGCGGATCCACTCGCCGGGTCGAGCACGCCCGGCCGCGGCGGCGACCCGGGCGACGGCCTCGCGCAGGGAGCGGCAGTCGCGCAGGTTGACGGTGCGCATCGCCAGCCCGACCGCGGCGAGGTGGATGTGGCTGTCCGTGAACGCCGGCACCACCGCCCACCCCTGGAGCCCGATGCGGGCGAAGCCCGGAAACGCCTCGCGTAGCGTTTCGCGGTCGCCCACGGCGACGATCCGCCCGCCCCGCACGGCCAGAGCCGTCGCGGCCGGGCAGGCCGGATCGAGGGTGTGGATCACCCCGCCTTCGAAGAGCACCCCCTGAGCCGGAGGCATCCGCCCTCCCGTCTCAAAAGCGACCGCGCCGCTTCCGTTCCATCATCATCCCTCGCGCGGCGTGCGAATCATCCGCAGGACGTTGGCGAGCTCCACCGCGGCCAGCGCCGCATCCTCGCCCTTGTTTCCGTGCGTGCCCCCGCTGCGGGCTTCGGCCTGTTCCAGCGTGTGCGTGGTGAGCACGCCGAACGCCACGGGGAGGCCGGTCTGCAGGGAGACGTGCACCAGGCCGGTTGCCGCGCCGAGCGCCACGTACCGATCGTGCGTCGTCTCCCCCCGGATCACACAGCCCAGGCAGATCAGCGCATCGTACCGACCCGATCGGGCCAGCGCCTGGGCGATCACCGGAAGATCGTAGGTGCCGGGCGCCCACGCGACGTCCACGGCGTCTTCCGCTACGCCGGACCGGTGCAGCGCGGCAAGCGCACCGGTGAGCAACCGCCGAGTGATCCGGGCGTTGAAGCGGCTGACGGCGACACCGATCCGGAGCCCGGCGCCCGTCTGCCCTCCCTCCAGGGATGCCCCCACCGCGGCTACTCGAGGGTCAGGAGGTGGCCGAGTTTGTGCCGCTTCGTCGCCAGGTACCGGTAGTTCTCGGGGTTCGGCGGAACCTCGATCGGCACCCGGCTCACCACCTCGATCCCGAACCCCTCCAGCCCCACGCGCTTGGCGGGATTGTTGGTCAGAAGCCGGATGCGGCGCAGCCCGAGGTCGGTCAGGATCTGCGCCCCGACGCCGTAGTCGCGGGGATCGGGCGCGAACCCGAGGAGCACGTTCGCCTCCACGGTGTCCTTGCCCGTATCCTGCAGGGCGTAGGCCCGAATCTTGTTGGCGAGGCCGATCCCCCGCCCCTCCTGGCGAATATAGACGAGCACGCCCCGCCCCTCCTGGGCGATGACCTCGAGCGCCCGATGGAGCTGCTCCCCGCAGTCGCAGCGAAGCGACCCGAAGACCTCGCCGGTCAGACACTCCGAGTGCATGCGGACCAACACCGGATCCGCGCCCCCCAGGTCCCCCCGGGTCACGGCGAGGTGGGTCGCCCCGTCCAAGGTGTTTTGATAGACGACCGCGGTGAATTCACCGTAGGTCGTCGGCAAGCGAGTCCGCCCCTCGCAGATCACAAATCGATCCCGCTCCAGCCGGTAGCGAATCAATTCGGCGACAGAGATGATCGGCAGGGCGTGGCGCGCCGCAAACGCCCGGAGTTCGGGAAGGCGCGCCATCGTCCCGTCGTCGCTCATGATCTCGCAGAGCACTCCCGCCGGGGAGAGGCCGGCGAGCGTGGCGAGGTCAACCGCGGCCTCGGTGTGTCCGGCCCGGCGCAGGACGCCGCCGGGAGTCGCGCGCAGCGGGAACACGTGGCCGGGCCGGCTGAGATCCTCGGGGCGGGTCGCGGGGTCGACGAGCGCCTGGATCGTCGCCGCGCGGTCGGGGGCGGAGATCCCGGTCGTGATCTTATGCTTCGCGCCGACCGAGATCGCGAACGCGGTCCCTTGGTGCGAGGTGTTCTGCGCCACCATCTGCGGGAGGGCCAAGGCATCCAGCCGCTCGCCGGTCATCGGCACCGTGATCAGGCCGCGGGCCTGCTTCACCATGAAGTTGATCGCCTCGGGGCTGATCTTCTCGGCGGCCACGACCAGGTCGCCTTCGTTCTCGCGGGCCTCGTCGTCGACCACGATAACGAACCCGCCGCTGCGGATCGCCTCCACGGCCTCCGCGATCGTGGCGAACCCCGCCGCCTGCTGTTCCCGTGTGCTCATCGGCGCTCCCTCCGGGGCCTCGCCTCGGGCTCGGCCCGTCCGGCGGGCGTTCGGGTCGTCCCGTCGGCCGCCGGTGGCGGATACGAGGCAAGCAGTTGTTCCACATACTTCGCCAGGATATCCACCTCAAGATTCACGCGCCCGTCGGCTTTGAGCCGGCCGAGCGTCGTCACCGCGCAGGTGTGAGGGATCAGCGACACCGTGAACCGATCCCGCTGCCGCGCGACCACGGTGAGGCTGACCCCGTCGATGGCGATGGACCCTTTTTGGACGACGTATCGGGCGATGGGGCCCGGTGCCTCGACCTCGAGCCACCAAGCGTCCCCGCGACGATCCAGGCGCAGGACGCGGCCCACGCCGTCGACGTGTCCTTGCACGATGTGGCCGCCGAGACGTCCGCCCACCGCCACGGGACGCTCCAGGTTCACGAGATCTCCCGGTTGAACCTGGCCGAGCGTCGTCCGCGCGAGAGTCTCGCCCGTCACGTCGGCCTCAAAGGCGTCGTCGGCGATCCGGGTGACGGTGAGGCAGGTCCCGCTGACCGCAATGCTCTCCCCCACCCGGATCCCGGCGAGCGCGCCCTCGACTTCCACACGCAGCCGGAGAGCGTCGCGGCCCGGCTGCGCCGTCCGCACCACCCCCGTCCCCTCTACGATCCCGGTGAACATCGCCCCACTTCCTCCCCCCGCCCGAGCACGGCGGGCAGGTAGCCTTCGATCACCACGTCCTGATCGATCTGGCGCACCGCGGTTCGCACGAGACGCAGAGCGTGGGCAATCGTATCCGCACCGGCCCCGCCGACGGCGCAAGGCCCCGCCCCGCCGACGATCAGGGACCCGAGGAACACCAGCACCTTGTCGACCAATCCGGCATCAATGAAGGTCCCGTGAATCCGGCTGCCCCCCTCCACCAGCAGGCTGGTCATCCCGCGGCGGCCCAGCGCCTCAAGGATCGTCCTGACGTCGACCCTCCGATCCGGTCCGTCGGCAACCCAGACGTCGACACCTCGGGCCTCAAGCGCCGCCCGGGCTGCCTGCGGTGCGCGGCTGGTCGTGGCGACGATCACCGGCGCGCCGTTCTCAGTAAGCACCCGTGCCGCCGCCGGAATTCGCAGCGCGCTGTCCACGACGATGCGGGCGGGCTGGTGGCGGGCTGGCCCGCGCGCCGTGAGCTGAGGATCGTCCCGCAACACGGTACCGATGCCCACCAGGATCGCGTCCGCGGAAGCGCGGATTTCGTGGACGAGTCCGCGGGAGGCCTCCCCGGAGATCCAGCGCGAGTCCCCGGTGCTGGTGGCGGTGCGGCCGTCGAGGGTCATGGCCCACTTGGCGGTTACAAATGGCAGCCCCGTGGTACGGTGCTTGATGTACGCCTCGTTCAGGCGGCGCGCGTCACCTTCGCCCACCCCCAGGGTCGTTTCGATCCCCGCCTCGCGCAGGCGGCGCAGCCCACGGCCGCGCACCCGGCGGTCGGGATCCTCCATGGCGGCGACGACGCGGCGGACCCCCCCGCCGATGATCGCCTCGGTGCAGGGACCGGTCCGTCCCCAGTGGGCGCAGGGCTCCAGCGTCACATACAGCGTCGCCCCTCCCGTCGCGGAGCCGGCCTCCTGAAGGGCGAGGACCTCCGCGTGGGCGCACCCCGGCCGGAGGTGATAGCCCCGTCCGACGATCCGATCCTTGGAGACGACGACGGCGCCCACCATGGGGTTGGGGCTCGCCGTCTGCGCGCCACAACGCGCCAGCCGAAGCGCCTCGCGCATATACTCTTCATCTCGGTGCGACACGACGACCAATAAAAACACCCCGCAGGCAGACGCCTCCGGGGCAACGCACCGATGGACCGGGGTCGAAACCGGTCCGCGCCTTCTTTCATCCGGACTCTACCGTCGGCTCTGGACTCTCACCAGATCCTGCCCGTCCGCATCATGCGAACGGGCTCGCGGGCTGTACCGCCGATCGGGAATTGCCGGCGAACACGCCGGCTCACCCTGCCCCGAAGGCAACAGCAAGCATAGCATGGGGTTTCCGGACGGGTCAAGCGGCCGAACCACCTCGCATCGATCGGCCGATCGTCTCGCCATCTCGCGGGTGGAGGCAGGGCCGCGCGCGGGCCGACGTCGGGACAGGTTCTCGACTCACGGTCGCAGGCGATTCGCTCAGCGCCGTTCGAGGGCTTCCGCGAGATCACCGACCACGCCCTGGGTTGCCCGCGCCAGCGCCTGCGGGGCGACGGCGAACACCGCGTGTGGGGTCCCCGCGGCGGCGTAGACGACCTCGTGGTGCAGCAGTGTTTCATCCAGGAACACGGGAAGGGGGGTGGCGTGGCCGACCGGGGGAACACCGCCGATGCTGAACCCGGTCGCCGCCCGGGTCACCTCGGCCGTCGCCTTTTCCACTCGGGAGGCGCCCGCGAGGCGGGCCAGCTTTCGAAGGTCCACGCGGTTGGCCCCCGCGGCGAGCACGAGCACCGGGCGGCCGTCGGCGATGAACACCAACGACTTCACGATCTGTGCAACCGTGGCGCCGACCGCGCGCGCCGCCTCCGCAGCGGTGTGGGTGCTCTCGGGAAACTCAAGGATTTCGGCGTCGATCTGCCTGTCGGCGAGGGCGGCACGAACCCGTTCGGCGGCGGATCCCAACGGCCGTGGGCCCGCAGGCTGATCGGTCACTGGTGGCGCGAGAATGTATGCTCGTACAGAATGACATCCCACCGCTGCTCGGTGCTGAGGACGCTCTCCCACGGCGGCATCGCTGAACTGGCCCCGCTGAACGGCGGAACGCCACCGCCCTTTGAGATCCGCCAGAACCAGTACCCGTCCGGCAGTTGGGTGTGAATCCCGGTCGTGAAGTTGGCGGGCTTGGGGTTGAGCGACGCCGCGGCCCCTCCGTTGCCCAGTCCGGCGCTCCCGTGGCAGATCGCACAGTTGGCGTCGAAGATGGCCTTCCCCTTCGCGATGTTCTCCGGCGTTGCCGCGAGCGGGTTCTTTAACGAGGCGAATTCCGCCGGAGGCACGGGGCGCGGCGCGTTCTCGTCCTTCGGGTAGTTCGTCGTTGCGGAGATCGCCGGTCCCTTGAACGGGGTTGCGGGCGCGACCACCGCGGCCTGCGGCTGTTCGGGATGGCTACGCATCGCCAGAATCTCCCTGCCGGTGCACCCGGCGAGGCCGAGGCAGGTCGCGAGCATCGCCCCGGCCAACCGCATGGAAGATGACATCTGCCACCCCCGAACCGCAAACGAGGATTCACGCGTTCGACGGATCCTAATGCGGGACGGATTTAAGTTATACGAGCACGCCCGAATTCCCTGCGTTCAGCGGCGGGCGGATTCGAGCAGACGATCAAGTCGCCCGGCCAGCGCCCGCTGGCCGTCCGGTCCGACGAACCCCCCGACCACTTTCCCCTGCACGATCCCATTGGGAGCAATGAACACCGTCGTGGGAAGGCCGGGGATTGAGTAGGCGTCCATCAATTGCTCGCTCGCCACGCGCACGATCGAGTAATCCACATGGTACTGCCCGAGGAACTTGCGTGCGTCGGCGAGTTGGTCCTCGGTGTCGATGCCAACGAACTCGACGCCGCGCGGCCCATACGACCGGTGGAGGCGCACGAGCAGGGGCATCTCCTCGCGACACGGCTCGCACCAGGACGCCCAGAAGTTCAAGAGGACCGGCTTGCCCCGCAGATTGTGTAGGCTGAGCGTACCACCGGAGAGCAGCGGGAGCGAGAAGTCGGGCGCCGGACGCCCCACCGGGGGGAGTCGATCGCCGGCTTGCCCCGCCCCTCCGCGGGGGAGCGGTGGGGCAAGCCGCGGCACGAGCACGAGCGCAATGCCGCCGGCGATCAGCAGGCCGCCGGCGAGAACCGCCAGCAGCGGGACCCGATTGGGGTGACCGGGGTCACGCGGGGCGTGCATGAATACCTTAGTAGGCGCGCGCGTAGTACACGACGTGCCGCGCCGCCGTTCCGCAGACGGGGCAGTTCCCCGTGGGAGGGGCGTCCGCGATCAGCCGCGGCGACGCTCCGCTGTCGCGGCGCAGGAGCTGCTCGCACTTTTCCGCGCCACACCACCCGATCCGCACGAACCCTTTCCGCGCCGCGATTGCGGCGACGAGGTCGTCGACGGTCGAGGCGAGCACGATGTGGCCTTCCAGATAGGCCTTCGCCCGCTGGAACAGCGCCTGCTGGACTTCCTCAAGCGCCGAGGTGACCGCCTCGACCAGGCCGGCGAGCATCACCGATCGGCGATCACCTCCCGCCCGGGGGATCAGGACGGCCTGCTGCTGCGCCAGATCGCGGGGTCCGAGTTCGATGCGCAGCGGGACACCCCGCATCTCCCAATCGTTGAACTTCCACCCGGGGGTGACCTCGACCCGTTCATCAAGGCGAACACGCACGAGCGGCCTTAGGCGCTCGACCACCGCGCGTGACTCCGCCAGTACGTCGTCCCGCGCCTTGCCGGCGAGGATCGGCACGACCACCGCCTGAATGGGGGCCACCCGGGGGGGGAGAACGAGACCTCGATCGTCCCCGTGTACCATGATCAGCCCGCCCACCATCCGCCAGCTCAGCCCCCACGATGTGGTGAAGACGAATTTTTCTGTGTTGTCGCTGTCGAGAAACTTGATGTCGAAAGCGCGGGCGAAGTTCTGGCCGAGGTTGTGGGAGGTCCCGGACTGTAACGCCTGACCGTCCGGCATCAGCGCCTCGATCGTATACGTGTGCAGCGCGCCCGGGAACTTCTCGCTCTCTGGTTTTCGCCCCCCCAGCACCGGGATCGCCAGGTCGGCTTCTACGAAATCGCGATACACCTCGAGCATCTGGCGCGCCTCGGCCTCGGCCTCCTCGGCGGTCCGATGGGCCGTGTGCCCTTCCTGCCACAAGAATTCCATCGTGCGGAGGAACGGGCGGGTGGCCTTCTCCCAGCGCACGACGTTGCACCACTGGTTGATCAGCACCGGCAGGTCTCGGTACGACCGGATCCAGCGGGCGTACATGTGGCCGATCGCGGTCTCCGACGTCGGCCGGACCGCCAGCGGCTCGGCGAGCTCTTCACCGCCGCCGCGGGTCACCCAGGCCACCTCCGGAGCAAATTTCTCCACGTGCTCGGCCTCGCGTTGCAGAAAGCTCTGGGGGATGAACAAGGGGAAATACGCGTTCACATGCCCCGTGGCTTTGAACCGGCGGTCGAGACCCTGCTGCATGAGCTCCCAAATCGTGTATCCGTACGGCCGGATCACTGTGCATCCTCGGACCGGATAGTAGTCCGCGAGCTCCGCTTTGAGGATGACGGCGGTGTACCAGTCCGCCAGGCGCTCCTTGGAGGGGATCTCCTTGACGAACCCACTCTCCTCGGTGGGTTGGGACGCCGAGGGTTGGACCATATCACCGCGCCTCCCATCAGGCCGGGAGCCTCCGCGTCCGCAAGGGACGGGAGGCTCCCGGAACACTACGCGCTCCCTACGACCCGACGCCCGGGCAAGGGAGCCCTCATCGTCTCGCCGGCATTCTAGCACGCGTTTCGCGGAACCGTCAAACGCAGGCCGGCCGATCGCTACTTCCGAACGGCGGACGGCGAGGGCTTCTCGATCGGCACCCCGACGAGACTCCCCCATTCCGTCCACGATCCGTCGTAGTTGCGGACGGTGGGGTAGCCCAGAAGGTACTTCAGGGTGAACCAGGTATGCGATGATCGTTCGCCGATCCGGCAGTAGGCAATGATTTCCTTGTCGGGAGTGATCCCCTTTCCCTGGTACAGCGTCCTGAGCTCGTCCGCCGGCTTAAAGGTCCCATCCTCGCGCACGTTCTGAGTCCAGGAGATGTTTTGCGCGGTGGGGATATGGCCGCCACGCTGCGCCCCTTCCTGCGGGTAGGCGGGCATCGCAATGAGCTCACCGGTGAACTCCTGCGGTGACCGCACGTCCACCAAGGCGACGGCGGGTTTGCCGAGACGCTCGAGGACCTGATCCCGAAACGCCCGGATGCTGAGATCCGCTTCCCGCGCCCGGAACGCCGTCCGGGGGAAGGTGGGGACCTCGATGGTCAACGGGCGGCCCTCGGCGATCCATTTCCCCCGCCCGCCGTTGAGGATCTTCACACGCTCAGCCCCGTAGATCTTAAACAGCCAGAACGTGTAGGTCGCAAACCAGTTGTTCTTGTCGCCGTACAAGACCACCGTCGTGTCGTTCGCGACCCCCTGCGCCCCGAGCAACTGCTCAAACTGCGCCTTGCTCACCCAGTCACGACGGACCGGATCCTGCAACTGCGTCTGCCAGTTGAAGTGAACGGCCCCGGGAATGTGCCCCTGGCCGTACAGGGTCAGGTCCTCTGAGACTTCGACGACTCGAACCGCGGGATCGCCCAAATGTTCGCTGACCCACCCCGTGTCCACCAGGATATCGGGGTTCGCGTACGCTTCCGGCATGGATCTCCCTCCTCACACATCGCTGGAATATGCGGCACGTTGGTGCTTTGGAATCGCGGAGGCCGCGCTGACTGAAGACCCGGTGTCGACGAGGGGAAGGGCGGCGAATCAGAGCCCCCCGACGAAGGCTAGAGCGGCCTCCGCTCGGGACAGATGCACTGGCGAGGCAGATGTGGGATTCGCATCGGCGACTCCTCCTCTTCTAACATTCGAAGAAGGAAGGTGTCAAGAGCCGGCTGCCGCCCCCAGATTGTGCGTGTAGCGCTGCGTGACATAGGCGGCGTATGTTCCGTACGTCAAGAGTTCTCCGTGCGCGAGGTTGGGAATGCTGCTGACCGCATACTGCAGCGTGAAGGCAACCGAGGACAGGGCCAGGATCGCGCCCGTCACCACCCCAAATCCAACCCCCAACAGGATCGTGTCCATGTCCTCACCCCTGTCGATCGCCGCTTATCCCGACCCCTGCACCCCTCCGCAACCCCCCATCCGCCCGAGCGCCGCCTCCCCGACGGGTCGATGGGAAGGGATCCGGCCCGCGAATGCACGAGGCTTCCCCCCGCTGCCAGAATAGCCTGACATCGAGAGGAAGCCTCGCCGTCTCACATCGTCACCTCGCGTCCGCTATTCGCGAAGCCACGCTGCGCCTGCTATGGAATTGTGGCTGTGCCCGCCCGGACGACCGAGCCGGTCGATCCCTGCCCCGCTAGGCGGGGGCCTTCTCGTTCAGCAGATCCGTCGAGAACGGGAGCACGCCTGGGATCAACCACTTCGTCCACATGTCGTCGATCTTTGCCTGGAAGTAGTCGATGTCGTCGTCGGTGAAGTGAGCGAACCGCCCCTGCTTCAGAAGGTAGTCCCGCACCGGAAGCCGCTTTTGCCGGCCCTCCACGATTCCCCGGCTCTTCCCGTACAGACGAAGCTTGTGATTTTCCACGTCGTAGAGGGGCCAGATGCCGGTCAGGACCGCGAGTTCACCCAGCTCATGGGAGAGCATCGGATCATAATCCCACCCCTTGGGACACGGGTCGATGGAGTGAATGAAGGTCGGCCCGCCGATGCTGAGCGCTTTCCGTACCCGATTCATGAAGTCCACGGCATAGCTGGCACAGACCGTGCCGACGTACCGGCATTCCGGATGGCCGGCGGCCAGCATCGCCGCCACATTCTTCTTCCAGCGTTTGTGGAGGATTCGCTTGACCTTGCCGGAGGGGCTGAACGTCGTCACCGCCCCGTACGGCGTGCTGCCCGAGGCCTGGATGTCGGTGTTCGCGTACGACTCGTTGTCGTAGAGGAGTATCAGGTGGTTGTAGTCCATGTGCTGCAGGGCGCCGGAGATCGCAGACAGGCCCATGTCGGCGCCGCCGCCGTCGCCGCAGAAGGAGATCACGTTGATCGGCTCCCGCTTGATCTTGCCCTTGCGCATGAGGGCCCTGAAGGCCGCGGCCGTTCCGACCGCCGCTGAACCCGAGGAGCCGAGTTGGGTGTGCATCCAGGGCACGACCCATGATGTGCTGTAATAGGTCGTGTTCGCGACGTACATGCACCCCGTGCTGCCGAGGACCACGGTACGGGGGCCGGCGGCCTTGACCATCAGCTTCATGACCAGGGCGGACTCGCAGCCCTGGCAGGTGCGGTGGCCCGACGTGAAATACTCCTCCAGCGGCGCCTTCTTGACGCCCTTGATCGGCTCCAGGACGGGAACCGGTGCGTCCAACATCGCGATCTCAGGGGTATCCATCGCTCATCGCCTCCTAGGTTCGCACGCCGATCCACAGGGTGTCCGACGGCGCCTTGCCGGCCTCCGCCGCCTTGCGGGTATGGTCGATCATCTCCCGAACGCCGGGAATCGTCACCTCGCGGCCGCCGAGCCCGATGATGAAGCTGACGACGGGCGGGCGCTTCGGCTGATTGTACAACGTCGCCCGGATCTCGTTGGCGAGCACCCCGCTGTTGAAGGGGGAGCCCATGGAAAAGTCCCGGTCGATCACCCCGACCGCCTTGAACCGCGACAGGAGCGCACCGAGCCGTTCGTAGTCGAACGGGCGGAACCAGCGGATGCGCACGAACCCGACCTTCTGTCCCTGCTCGCGCAGCTTCCGCACCACCACTTTCACCGGCATGGACAGCGTCCCCATGCCGACCAGAACCAGTTCGGCGTCGTCGGTGCGGTACTCTTCGAAAAATGGGTTGCCGTCCCCCCGACCGAAGATCCGGCGGAAGTCCTTGTACGCCTCCTCGACCACGCCGCGGGCGTTCCGCATCGCCTGATCGGTCTGCCGCCGGATCTCCATCAGCCAGTCCTCGTTGACCTGGGGGGCGATGGTGATCGGGTTGTCGGGGTGAAAGCGAAGGTCCCCCCGGTTGTACGGAGGCAGGAACTCGTCGACCCAGGTCTTGGGGGGGATCTTCACCAGCGACTGGGAGTGGGTGAGAAACGCCCCGTCTGTGCTGATCGCGCACGGCAGGAAGACACGACGGTCCTCCGCGATGCGATAGGCGAGCAACGTGGTGTCGAGCGCTTCCTGGGCGGTGTCGACCCAGACGTGCATCCACCCGAGATCCCGCGCGGCAAGCGCGTCGTTGTGCTCCGTCCCGAATGCCCCGGGATCGTCCAGGGCCCGATTCCCCACCATCGCCAGCAAGGGGATGCGCAGAGCCGGGGTCACGGCGATGGCCTCAAACGCATAGCACCAACCGACTCCGCTCGAGCCGCACATCGCACGGGCGCCGACGGCCCCGGCGTGCTTGGCGATTTCGAACTGACTGTGCTCGCTCTCGGCAACGATGTACTCGGCATCCTGCTCGCCGTTGGCGATCTGTTTGGCCACGTACTGCATCAACGTATCGTACGGCCGGATGGGATACGCGGTCAGCACGTCCACATCCGCGAGCCTGGTGGCAACCGCGACCGCCTCGCTTCCGCTGATCAGCGCTTCCTGCTCGGCTTCTGCGATCCGGACCGCGGTCGCCGAATCGGCATCCATTAGTCCTCACCCCCCGGTGTCCCCGTGCCTTGTTTCGTCACCTGCTCCTCGTACAACCCCCGGTAGCGGAACCCGTGCGACCGCTCGGATCGAACCTTGATCTTCGATTCCACCCAGGCTTTGTAGGCACCCTTGTCCTGCTTGAACTGTTCCCACTGGCTCTTGTTGTTGTCGAAGGCCGCCTCGTTGACCATGGTGATGCACTGGTCGACCGGGCAGACCGCCTCGCAGACTCCGCAGCCGCAGCAGGACTCGGCGTTCAGGTCGTACGTCCCGTCGGGCATGACGTCGAAGCACGAATCGGGGCACTGCAGCCAGCACAGCGTGCACTTGATGCACTTGTCGAAATCGACAACCGGCCGCATCGTCCGGGTGGAGAACTTCTTGAAGTAGGGATTCCGCGCCGGCCGGTAGCCGCCGATCTCGTCCCCATACTTGATCGGCTCCCCGAGCTTGATCGCATCGATCGTGACGCCTTCCCGCATCTTGGTCCAGCCGGGCATGTCGAACCGGTAGGGGACCTCAGGGTTCCCCTCACCCGGCTTCACGGTGCGTACCGTCGTCTGGTCGTACGCCCGGCGCGCCGACCGAACTTTGAGATCGTCCCGCCACTCATCCTGGATCGCGGCGGTGATGCTGTCGAGGCTCACCAGTTCCGGGCACACCTTCGGAAGCGCCCCCAGGATCCGGACGTCGGTGTGGTCGTCCTTATACACCCACAGCCCAGAAAAGCTCGGGATCGCCGGGAGCACCGCCAGGCGGTAGGGGTGGGTCTTGGTGTGGCAGAACTTGATCAGTTCCTCCGCGGGGAGCGTCGAGGTCACCACCAGCGTGCCGTTCTCGCGGATCTTCTGATTGATCGGCTGGAGGCCGTACCAGGCCCAGGATTCCACGCCCTTGCACATCATGTCGTCCACGTTGACCGTAACGTCGGTCTGCTCCGGCTCGTACTGGGCCATGCTGAGCTGCAGTTCTTCCTCGTCCGGAGCCACGATCGCAAAGTTCTTCGCCGGGATCCCGTTGCGCTCGGGTGAATCCCCATACCGGCCGAAAGCGGTCCCAATCTTCCCTTCCTTGCGCGCCGCCAAGACGATCCCGCGGCAGATATTCTTCGCCAGGGTCTTCTGGAAGATCCCCCGGTAGACTACCTCCACCGAGATGGTACGTGCCATCCCCCACCTCCTGCCGGGCTCACGCCCCGGCTGCGGACCTCGCCCCGGTGCCTGCTCCAGCGCCCGGCGCACGTCCTGCCTTCTCACCGCCCGCGGAGCGGTCTCCACGTGCGGCCTGACCATCTGCATCCTCTCGCCTCAGCGGGGAGAAGAGGATCTGCTCGATCTCCTCGATGTGGAGCCGCATTTCGGCCGCGGCCGCCTCTGGATCCCGACTACGGATCGCGTCAAGGATCCGGCGGTGGCCGTTCAGCGACTTCCCGGCACGTCCGGGTCCCTGCAGCGAGCGGGCCCGGCTGTCTTTGAGAAGATCCATCACCACATCGATGACCCGCAGAACCACCTGGTTCTTCGCAGCGGTGGCGATCCGATAGTGAAACTCGTTGTCCTCGGCGATGGCGATCTCTCCGACTCGAACCCGCTCGGCCTGTCGGGTCAGGATCTCATCCATGGCCTCCAGGTCCTCGGCGGTGGCGCGCAGCGACGCCGCTCTGGCCAACGGGGGCTCGAGCATTTTGCGCATGTCGAAGAGATCGGCGGTGAGGTCTTTGGACGCGGCGAGCGCGTCGGCAAGGGGGCTCACGATCGCGTCAATGGGAATCTGCTTGACGATCGTCCCCTCACCTGGTCGGGGCTCGACCAACCCCCGCATCTCGAGCACGCGGATGGCGTCGCGGACCGACGTACGGCTCACCCCGAACATCTCGGCCAGTTCACGCTCGGGGGGCAGGTGGTCCCCCGGCTCCAGCCGACCCTCGGCGATCAACCGATGGATTTGAGACGCCACCTCGGCATAGACCTTGGTGCGTCGCACCGGTTCAAGATCATCGCGGATCGGCTTGCCCGTGTCCTGAGAGATCGACGCGTCCCCCGGACCGGCCGTGGGGCCGGTTAGTCAGTGCTGGCCCAATGGTTGGACCAATGTTCGCGTAAAGTATAGGAACTTAAATGGAGGTGTGTCAAGAGCCTCCAGGGTCTGAGATGGGGCCCGAAGACGCTAGGGGGCCCTCCGATTGAGTGGTCAAACGTTTGGATGGCCGGATTGCTCTAAAAAGCCAGACGGGGGTGCCTCAACGACGCCACCCCCATCAGAACCCCCCTGAGACTCGAAGGTTTGGGGATCGCGGGAAATCCGGCCGGGGAAGGTCGTTGCCGCCGTTGCGCCGCATGAATCCCGTGTTTGGTCATGCCCCCCCGTGGCGGTCGGCCGCCTCCGGCCTGACCACCGGCACGGCGAGCCCGGCCGCCGGCAGACGGGATTCCACCGCCTCCGGGGCATACCGGCGGAGAAGGTCTAGTCCGAGCTTGGCTCGCCTGACCCGCTCACGCGACAAGGCGATCGCGGTGTGCTCCAGATGCCCTCCGGAGGGATAGAGATTCGGGGCATTCCGAAGGCCAAATTTGACATAGATGGGCGCGGCCACGCGGACCAGTTCCGGAATCTCGTAGTGTCGCACGAATCCTCCAATATCGTCCGGCGCCTCGACGTACACGTCGAGCGGGATCTCGACGGCCTGCCGTATCGCAGCGATCTGGGCGAGGGTAAGGTCCGTGGGGATGTTGAACGTGTTTGCGCCCAACCGTTCCATCAGTCTGATCGCCGCGGGGTTGGCCGATCCCATCATCACGCTGATCTTGAACTGCATCTCCTGCGGGACCTCGCCCGCCCGGCGCATTTCATCGGCGACCCACAGCGCCCCCTCGTCGGCCAAGAGCACGCTTCGAATCCCGAGCCGCGACGCCCGCCTAACGTCCTCCAAACAATAGACGAGCTGGTCTTGCCCCCGCAGTCGCGACGCAACCACCCTCCCCCCGCTGGAAACGGCCATGGCGCCGACATCCCAAGCCGCATGCGGGCGGGCGAAGAGGCTGACTTCCATGTTCCGAGCGGCCGCCAGCCGGGCCATCGCCAGGATCTCGTCGTCAGTTTGCAGCATGACGCCGCTCCCCTGCGAAACCCGATGGATCGTCACGCCGAGGCGATCCGCTTCCTCGAGAATCGCCTCGAGCGCGCGAGGGCCTTCGGTGCTGGGGATCTCCACCCGGTATTGCGCCCCATCGGCAAAACGTTTGGCCGAGGTCGGAAGGGTATGCGCGTCGCCCTCCGGCAATCCCAAGCGGCCCAAGAACGCCCGTGTTTCCTTCACGCCTTCCCTCCTATCCTCTGGGCTCGGCAGATCGTCGAGGTCGGTCGAGATTGCGTGAACAGCGCGGTCCATTCGGGGGACCGGTTTGCGCGCGCATCATCGTCACCGAATCTGTGGGAAATTCATGCCTGAGGCCATTCCCCCGCCTCCCGCCACTGGACGTCGACCGGGTGGACGGCCAGATCGATTCACGGTGCGAGGATCCGGAGCCCCCACCCCCAACACTTCTTGGGCCCTATTGCGTCGATCGCCTCGATGGGTGTTGAAGAACCTGGCGTCCGGTCCCCATTGACCACGATGAGGAACATCGCGCCCTCCGCATCGCGGGTCGCCGTCACCGAATGGACAGGATCATCACGGGCCGGAGGAATTGCGCGGTGTATCTCGATCCTTTGACAACCCGGGGGGAAGTCCTTCCTCTCCTGCTTTGGAGGTTTCGGCGGCCGGGTGCGCATCGACACCTCAGGCTCCTCACCGCCAAGTCCAGCCATCGTCGGCTCCCGCCAAAGGGCAGCCACCGAAGGGAGGAACCACTGTATGACGCTTTCCCAGAAGATCGCCCTCGTGACGGGAGCCAACCGGGGGATCGGGTTCGAAGTCTGCCGACAACTTTCGGACGCGGGGCTGCACGTCATCCTCGCCAGTCGAGACCCGGTGAAAGGCCGACACGCCGCCGGGCGGCTGCGGGCCGAAGACCGGGAGGTGAGCGTCCAACCCCTCGATGTCACGGATCCGAAGAGCGTCGCCGGGCTGCTTCGCGCGGTCCGGAGGCAGTTTGGCCGTCTCGACGTGCTGATCAACAACGCCGGGGTCTACCTCGACGAAGGGGTGAGCGTGTTCGACGTCGGCACGGCCGTGATGCGGGCAACCCTGGAAGTGAACTTCTTCGGGCCACTCTCGCTGTGCCGGGCGTTCGTCCCGTTGATGCAGGCGCACGGGTACGGGCGGGTGGTGAACGTGTCCTCGAGAGCCGGACAGCTCACCGGGATGAGGGGGCGGACAGCGGCGTATAAGGTGTCGAAGGCGGCGCTCAACGCGCTGACCCTGATCGTGGCGGACGAGGTTCGTCCCGCCATCAAGGTCAACGCGATGTACCCGGGGTGGGTCCGCACGGACATGGGCGGCCCGCACGCGCCGCGAAGCCCTGAGGAGGCCGCGGACACCGTGGTCTGGCTGGCCACCCTGCCGGCATCCGGGCCGACCGGGGGGTTCTTCCGTGACCGGAAACGGATCGCCTGGTGATCGGTGTTCGCTCTGGACCATTCGGCGGCACCGCACCGGCGGCCGAGAGGAAACGCTTCGACGCGGGAGGTCTGCGCTCTGAGAAGATCCCGCGCGCGTCGTCCATGCTATCATGAGGCCATGGCGCTCTCGGCGGTTCCACGACGTCCGCCCTTCCGGCGGGGCGAAGAGGTCTCGCTCGCGATCGACCGGATGGCCTACGGCGGCCGCGGCGTGGGACGCGTCAACGGGTACGTGGTGTTCGTGCCGGACACCGCGCCCGGGGATCGGGTTCGGGCTCGCCTGTGGCGGGTCAGGCCCGCGTACGCGGAGGCGGACTTGGTGGAAGTCGAGACCCCCTCGGAGGCCCGCACCGCGCCCCCCTGCCCCCACTTCGGCCCCTGCGGTGGGTGCGTCTGGCAGCACCTGGACTATCGGACGCAGTTGGCGGCAAAGGAGAGCATCGTCCGCGAAAGCCTGGCCCACCTGGGCGGCCTGCGCGATCTCGAGGTGAGGCCCATCCTGCCGATGCCCGACCCCTGGTACTACCGGAACAAGATGGAGTTCGCGTTTCACCCGACGTCGATGCTCGGCCTGCACCGACGAGGTGCGTTCGACCAGATCGTGCCGATCACCGACTGCAGGCTCCAATCGCCGACGACGAACGAGATCCTTGGAATCGTGAGGGAGTGGGCGGGCGCGTCGGGACTCTCGCGGTACGACGCGCGCACGCATACCGGGCTGCTCCGTCAGGTCGTGATCCGTGAAGGAAAGCGCACGGGGGAGATTATGGTTGGACTGATCACCGCTGCGCCGGAGGTGCCCGGGACCGGGATCCTCGCCCAGCGCCTCGTCACGTCGGTCGCCGGGATCGCCAGCGTCGTTCACGGAGTCAATCCCGGCCCCTCGGACGGCCTTCCGCTCACGGCCGTCTCGCTCCTAGCGGGCCGGCCCTATATTATGGAAGAGCTCGCGGGGTTCCGTTTCCGGATCGGGTTGGAAACGTTCTTCCAACCCAACACCGTTCAGGCCGGCCGCCTGGTCGAGGTGGTCGAAGCGGCCGCGGCGGAGCGGAGCGGTGGGGTTGTCTTCGATCTCTACTGCGGCGGCGGAACATTCTCACTCCCGCTCGCGCGCCACGCCCGCCGCGTCTATGGGGTGGACATCGTTACCGCGGCCGTCGAGGCCGCCGCGGCGAACGCCACCGTCAACGGCGTGGCGAACGTCGAGTTTGCCGCCGGAGACGTCCGCCGGCTGCTGCCGGAGTTGGTCCACCGGACCGGTCCCCCACAGCTCGTGGTCTTGGACCCCCCCCGCAGCGGCGCTGGCAGCCGGGTGATGCAAAAGATCGTCGCCACCCGGGCGCCGCGGATCGCCTACGTTTCGTGCAATCCCACCACACTCGCGCCCGACCTCGGCGAGCTGGTCCACGGCGGGTACGCGATCCGGACGGTGCAGCCGGTGGATCAATTTCCCCACACCTACCACGTGGAGTGCGTCGTTCTGCTCGAACAGGACGGCGTGCCGGCCACCTGAGGAGGTCGCGGGCCGCCGCCCGAGGGGAACGCCGCTAGGCTGCGCCCGCCGTCTTCACGAAGAGCGGCATCAGGTCGACGCCTCGAAGCGTGCCGAGGCTGCCGTGCGCGGACGCCGCCTCGCTGAACTCCTGGCTGCCGTCCGGGGTGACGCCCGCTCCGGCGAGGAGCAGCGGCACCGGATCGTCGGAGTGGCTGTGTAGCGCGCACGGCGTGGCATGGTCGGCCGTCACGGCGATGATCAGCTTCCCAAGGTCGATCGAGGGCAGCAGCGTGCCGAAGAACGCGCGGTCGATCAGCGCGATGACATCCCGCTTCGCCTCCGGCTCGCCGTCGTGACCGGGCTCGTCGGGTCCTTTGATGTGGATGTAGAGCCCCCCGGTCCTGGTGATCTCCCGCGCCGCCGTCCGCGCCCACTCCGCATAGACGGTCGCTTTGTCCGCCCCGCTCGGCGGCACCGGAATCACCGTCATGCCGGTGAGCTCGGCGATTCCTCGTTCGACCGGCATCTCCACGAAGCACCCGAAGGTGACGCCGAACCGTTCGGCGATCGGCGGCATCGTCGGGAGGTGATCTCCCCCGTCTCGCACCAGGATCAGGTTCGCGGGCATGTGGTGTTCGCGACGCCGCTGCTCGTTGGTGGGATGGCGGTCGAGCATCTCGTACGCCTTTTGGGTAAACTCGTTGACGAGCGCGGCGGCGATCCGGGCCTCCTCGCTCCCATCGAGCGGCTCGCACCGCCCCACCGTGGAGCCGGCGTGGGCGACCGCCACGCCCAGGCCTTCGACGCGGGCATAGGCGGGATCGGTGTTGCTGATCTTTCCGGAGAGGCGGCCACCCCTGCGCCGGAGCACCACGCCGCACCGATACCCGATGCTGGCCCGCACCTCCAATTCCGCGGGCGCGGCGGTCAGGCGCAGATCGGACGTCAGGGCATCGGCCAGCGACCGGGCCTCTTCGGAGGTCAAGTTGCGCCCCGCTCTGCGGTCGAGGATCCGCCCCCCCTCGCCCCCCGTGGCGAAGTTGCCCCGAAGGGCCAGATCGCCATCGTGGAAGGGGATGCCCGCGCCGACCGCCTCGAACACGCCGCGGCCCGTATGGTAGGCGAACGGATCGTACCCGAGGATCGCCGTCACCGCGACGTCCGACTCGGGAGCGATCCCCTGCCCCACGGTCTGCACCTGCCCGGTGCGGCCTCGGCGGGCCAGCGCGGTCATGTGCGGGATCTCGGCCGCTGCCAGCGGCGTGCGGCCGCCGAGCGCCTCCACCGGGCGGTCGCCCAGCCCATCGAGGACCACATAGAGGATCGGGCGCATCGGCCTACTTGCCCAGCCGCTCGACGAGTTCGCGGCTGAGCGTGCCGCGCGAGGTTTCCTCGACCGGCCCGGTCAACTTGAGGGAGAAATCCGAGGCGACGTGAACTCGAAGGACGCCCCCAGGGCTGTGCACCGCGACGTCCCGCCCGGTGTACCCGTGGCGAACGCAGGCGGCCGCGACCGCGCTGCTGCTGCTGCCGGACGCCATCGTCTCCCCCGCGCCGCGCTCCCAGATGCGGATGGTGACCCGGTTGGTCGAGTCGACCCGGACGAACTGGACGTTCGTGCGGTGCGGAAACATCGGATGGTGTTCCAGGCTCGACCCGAGCTGCGGCAGGTCGATCGAGGCGAAGTCATCGACAAACACGACGCAGTGCGGGTTGCCCACCGAGACCGCGGTGATGCGGAGCGTGTGGCGGTCCACCGAGATCTCCTCATCCACGACCTCCCGATCGCGCCCGGTGACGGGGATCTCGCGGCCGCGGAATGTGGCGCGGCCCATCCCGGCGGTGATCATGCGCACGCGACGGCCGCGCAGCTGGAGGGTGATCGGGACGAGCCCGCCTCTCGTTTCAAGCGTGAACTGCGCACGCCGGGTGTAGCCGTGGTCCCAAAGGCACTTGGCGAAAATTCGGGCGCCGTTGCCGCTCTTCTCCGCCTCACTTCCATCGGGGTTGAAGACGCGCATCGCGAAATCGGCGCGACGGCTCCGCTCGATCGTCAGGATGCCATCCGATCCGACACCGAGGTTCCGGTGGCAGATCGCCCGCACCGCCGCCCGGGAGAGCGAAAACGAGAGCGCGCGGGGGTCAACGACGAGGTAGTCGTTCCCGAGCGCGTGCGACTTCACGTACTCGTTCCGCCGCAACCGCGCCACGACGCTATCGCCCCCTGGAGCGCCGTTGGCGGGTGCGCTGGCGGCGGAGGGCGTTGTCGACGATCCGGCTCACCAGTGCGGTGAAATCGATGCCCGCCGCCGCGGCCGCCTTGGGCAGCAGGCTCCCGTGGGTCAATCCCGGGATGGTGTTCAGCTCGAGCACCAGGACCTTGCCGTCGGCGATGAACATGTCCGTCCTCGACATTCCCTCGCACCCCAGGGCCCGGTGAGCGCGGAGGGCGAGTTGCTGGGCCTGCTTCGCCTGGACCGCGCTGATCCGAGCTGGCACAATCTCCTCGCTGCCCCCCGGGGTGTACTTGGCCTCGTACGTGAAGAACTCCCGCTTGGGCACGATCTCGATCACCGGGAGGGGGGACGGGATGCCGGTCTTTGGATCCTCGAGGATCGCGCAGGTGATCTCGGTGCCGCGCAGATACTCCTCGACGAGCACGACGTCGCCGAACTCGACGGCACGCTCCACGGCCGGCGTCAGGGCATCTTCGGTGCCCACGATGCTGACCCCGACGCTCGAACCCTGCGCGTTCGGTTTCACCACGCAGGGGAACCCCAGATCCCGGGCGACCTGGGCCGCCACCTCCAGCCGATTGCCCGGCCACGCGCCGCCGTCGACGGTGACGAACCGGGGGAACGGCAGCCCGTTCGCCATCCCGATCTGACGGCTGCGGAGCTTGTCCATCGCCAGCGCGCTCGCCAGCACACCTGAGCCGGTGTAAGGGATGCCAAGCAGTTCGAGGAGGCCTTGGATCGTGCCGTCTTCACCGTACGGACCGTGCAGGACGATGAACGCCAGGTCCACGGTTCCGTCGCCGACCGTCTCTCCGATGCCGTGGGGAGCCATGGTGGTCGCTCCGGTGGCGGTGGGGACGCCGCCCACCTCGGGAGGACCCGCGGCGCCGGCCAACCTCAGCAGGTCCGGCCGGGGGAGGAATTTCCCCTCGCGCGTGATTTCGTAGACCAGCGCATCGAACCGGGTGCGGTCGATCGCCTGCAGCACCTGCACGCCCCCAGCCAACGACACATCCCGTTCGGGCGACGGGCCGCCCATCAAAATGGCGACACGCGGACGCTTCGCCCCGGTCGTTTTCGGATCAGCCGCCATGAGTCCCGGGGCATCTTCGGGGATGGAGGAGCAATCCCTGCCGGTGCCGTACGATGATCGCCATGTCGGTCTCCGGTGTGATCTTCGACCTCGGCAGCACGCTCATTCATCGCACGGGCCTCGAGCTCGAGCGCGAGAAGTGCGCCGCCCTGGCGGCGCTCGCCCGGACCGAGTGGGGGTGCCGCGACTCATCGGCGCTGGCCGCCCGCCTGCTCGAGATCCGCCTCGATGGATGGCGCCGGTCCGAAGAGGAACTTGTCGAGCGGGTGGCCACCGACTCGATCGCCACGGCCTTTCGAGAGATGCACCTCCCCACCGATGCGGCCACCCTGCGCCGGGCCGAACGGGCTTTCTTCGAACCCGAGGTGCGGATCAGCCGGCTTTACCCCGGCGCTCTCAAGGCGCTCGATGCGCTCCGGGGGATGGGATTGCGCCTGGGGATGATCAGCAACGCCACCAGCCACCAGTTGATCCTTGACATCACCGCCAAGCACGGCATCGGGGCGTACTTCGATCCGCTCCTGACCTCCGCCGGGTTCGGGAAGGTCAAACCCCACCCAGCCATTTTTACCCAGGTCCTGGACGCCTGGCATGCGGCCGCGGCGTCGGTCGTGATGGTCGGGGATACGCTGGGCGCGGACGTGCTCGGGGCTCGCACCGTGGGAATGCGGTCGATCCTCGTGGATATCGAACCCAATCCGGCGAACACCGCGTTCGCGGACAGCACCCGGCCGACGGAACGGGTCACGTCCCTGGAGGAAATCCCCTCGCTGCTCAACCGGTGGGCCGCCGCTCCCCCACCGGGGTAAGCCGACGTTCGGGCGGAGAGGCCAGCCTCAGGGACCGCCCGACACCGCACTCGGCGCCCGCTCCGCTCCGCCAAACGCCCGCATCGCTTACCGGATCCGCTCCGCGGCCTCGCCCCCCGGAGAGGTGAGGGAACTCCGCGGCCAGCCGGCGCGCCGACCCAGGAGGAGCGACTCGTGCAGCCGCAAGCTCGCCGATCTGATCCGGGCCGCTCGCGGCCGGATGAGCATTCTCACCGCGTGAATGTCCCCCCCGCTCCGCTTCACGCCAACCACCCGGGGGATGGTCTCCAGCCGAAGCAGGGTGGGGAGCGCGATCGCCGCCCGAGGGATCACGTTGTACACGAGCGTGTACCCTTCGCCCGTGCTGCCGCCGACGACCAGCCCCAGCGCTCCCGCCTCGCAGCACGCGCGCCTCTTCGCGCAACGCCCCCAGGTCCACGTCGCCCTCGCGCGTGAGCGGGGTGAGCATCGGAGGAATGATTCCGCGCAGCCGCAGCGTGCCCATCATCTCTCCCTCCCGCGTTCAGCCGCCGGAGCGGGCGATCAACGGGCGCTCCTCTCCACGCCTCGCCGATCCGTCACATCCGGCTCAGGGCTTGATCGAAGTCATCGATCAGATCCTCGAGATCT